>JAEYLA010000245.1 GCA_023461495.1 Bacillota bacterium
AAAGCAGGAAAGGACTTTTTCTCACTCCCAAAGAGGATCATTAGGAGGTTTTGTATGACATACGAAACGCCGATTGTTGTAATGAGCGAGGCAATATTAGGGGAGGCTTTCTTACGGAGCGGCTGAAGCGCCGTTTTATCTACCAATATTCCAAGCAATCCCGTTAACGCTACGCTTAGAGCAATTGCCGGTAAAATACCGAACTGGAAGCCTACAAAGAGCAACGCCATATGCGCGCCAAACGCGTATACGGAGCCATGCGAAAAGTTGACCAGACGCAGTATGCCAAATACCAGCGAATACCCGACAGCCACAAGCGCGTACGCCATCCCCAGCGCAAGTCCATTGAGCAATTGTTGCAGCAGCATCACGCCACATTCCTTTCTGCCTGTAATGAAGAGACCATTTTATGCAAACGGCGCATTCCGGATCGCCGGAACGCGCCCGCATATCCGTCAGATGGAATTATCCTTCGTAAGGGATAAACTTGCCATCCTGGATAACGACCTTGGTGTAGCTCTTTGCGGCGTCCCCAATTTCGTCAAACGTGGTCTCTCCGGTGATGCCGGGATAATCGATGTTATTCACCGCATCGCGCACTGTAGGACGGTCGAGCGTACCCGCGTTCCCAATTGCGGTGAGCAGGATGCCGATGGAGTCATAGGCTTGTGCCGCAAGAGAGGAAGGCTCGGAACCAAAGCGCTTAGCGTACTCGGTAACAAAGCTTTGCACAACCGGATCTTCGGAAGCAGCGTAGAAGCTTACGGGAGCCAACAGGCCTTCTACCGCATCCCCGCCAAGCTCAATGATTTGCTGGGTGTACGCGTTGGATACGCCCACAAGCTTGATCTCCGGGTTGACTGCCTTATACTGCTTAGCGATGGGGCCATAGAGGCCGTACATACCAACAAGAACGACTGCTTCCGCACCTGCCTGCTCCAGTTTGGCAATCGCGGGGCTGTAATCATCCGAGGTTTCCATAACGTCTTCGTGCGCAACGAGTGTCAGCGCGGGGTTTGCTTTGATCAGCTCATCCGCAATGCCGCCTGCCGTGGTGCCCCAATCCGTCTTGATGGCGACCACGCCGACATTCTTTACTTTCAGGTCGTTTGCGAGAATATCGACGATGACCTTAAATTCTTCGCTGATCACGGTGTTGTTGCGGAAGATATAATCCCCCATGCCGGAGTAGTCAGGATGCGACGCGCAGTTGGAAATTTCAATGACCTGGTTTTCTTCATAGGTGGGCGCTGCCGCCATGCTTACGCCGGAAGCAAAGTGGCCGAGCACGCCGATGATGTCCTTGTCGCTGACGATTTTCTGTGCGATGGAGGTAGCCTCCTCCGCCGAATTCTTATCGTCAAATTTTACAAGCTCGATGGGCCTGCCCAATACGCCGCCATTTGCATTCCATTCCTCCACTTTAATCTCCGCTGCGGTGTAAAAGCTATTGCCATATTCCGCGTTATCACCGGTAAAGGGTAGTGCGACCGCAATCTTAATGGGCGTTGCATCCGCGGCAGGCGCGTCCTGCGCAGGCGCTGCCGTTTCGGATGCCTGCGTCTGAACGGGAGTGGCTTCCGGCGCCGCCACATTTTGCGCGCAGCCCGCAAACGCTAAGAGAATCATCAACAATGCAAGGAGCAGGGAAATTTGCTTTTTCATGGAAAATCAGTTCCTTTCAAATTTTATAAATATGCAAACTTTTAGTGAGTACCTTGATTTCTGATGCACACTCCTTGTTCTTAGCGTCAACAGTACGGGCATATACGCAGCTTCATTTCTGTTTGCTCCCATAATTTATTATATTCATATCGAAATACTATGTTTTGCAGTATATGCGTGAAAAGGCCAGCTGTCAACCCTTTTTCGGGATAAACATCAAAATTATTTCTAATTCCCTATATGATTGTGGTGATATAGAAAGCCGGTCTTGAGATGATTTTTATATAAAAAAGCCCGGCGAAACGCCGGGCAAGCAGATTAAGATTTTTGCAAGATTATTCGTAACGCAGCGCCTCAATGGGATCAAGCCGCGCCGCTTTGTTGGCCGGATAGTATCCAAAGAACACACCGATTGCCATAGAGAACCCGACCGCAATCAGGATTGAAGATAAATCCGGCCCCACAGCCGTGCCGATCAGCGAGCTGCCCAAATATCCGAGTGCGCCGCCAAGCACCACGCCGATTGCTCCGCCGATCATGCAGACGATGGTGCTTTCCACCACGAACTGTATGCGGATGTTCGCGTTTGTGGCGCCAAGCGCCTTTCTGGTGCCGATTTCCCGTGTGCGCTCCGTAACGGAAACCAGCATGATGTTCATCACGCCAATTCCGCCAACCAGCAGGGAAATCCCCGCAATGACGGAAAGTGCAATGCTGACGGTACCCATTACGGTATCTACCTGTGTGAGGATGCTCTCCATGCTCATGGCGGAAACCCCGAACTTTTCATTGCGCTCATAATAACGGCCAAAGAAATTTTCCAGTTGGGAAACAAAGGCTGCAGTATCCTGTGTATTGCGCGTGGTGACGATGAGATAGTCGTATCCATCCGCAGAACTGTTCATACGCTTTGCGGTGGATATGGGCATCAGCAGGTCGGTTGAAATATCCTTTTCATTTGCGGTGGAGAACGACATCCCGTTTTGGACATATTTGTACACGCCGATGATGCGGAACGTATACACCTCTTCACCAATGGTGACTTTCAGCTCCTGCCCAAGCGCCGCTTGCCTGTCACCCTTGAACATATTGTTTACAAGCTTATCCGAAACCACCGCGGAATACCTGGCACCGTCGATGTCCCGCTCGTTGATGGTGCGGCCCGCAAGCAATTCCAGGTTGTTTCCCTCCGTATAGAAGGAATTGACGCCATTCACGGTTACATTGGCATACAGCCTGCCATCCTGTGCACGCCCTCGGCCCGCGGATTCCGTCATGCTAACGCCCGCGATCTCCTG
>JAEYLA010000246.1 GCA_023461495.1 Bacillota bacterium
CCGTGGCCACGCTCACCCATATGTACCGCGGCGGGCTGTTTGACCACATTGGCGGCGGATTTGCGCGCTATTCGACAGACCGGCGGTGGCTTGTGCCGCATTTTGAAAAGATGCTCTATGACAACGCGCTTTTAAGCCTTGCGTATCTCGAGGGCTTTCATGCTACAGCGGAGCCTGTCTTCCGGTACGCCGCGGAAGAGACGCTTCAGTATGTGCTGCGCGAGCTGACCGATACGGAGGGCGGCTTTTACTGCGGGCAGGATGCGGACAGCGAGGGCGAGGAAGGAAAGTTTTATCTTTTTACACCCAAAGAGCTGGAGGCAGCGTTGGACGGCGATGCGGAAGCATTCTGCAAGTTCTATGGCATTACCGAACGCGGAAACTTTGAAGGCAAAAGCATCCCGAACCTGCTTCACCATCCGGAAACACCCATTCCGGACGACGCCCTGCGGGCGCTGAAAACACACGTGTTTTCCATGCGTAAGGAGCGCATTCCCCCGGCAACAGACGACAAGCAGCTCACCACGTGGAACGCGCTGATGCTGCAGGCGTTTGCGCGCGCTTCTCTGCTATTGGAAGACGATGCTTATCTAAACGCCGCACACCGCGCCCAACAAAGTATAGAAACGCGCCTGACCACTCCGGAGGGCGAGCTGTTTGTGCGCTACCGTGACGGGCGCGCGGACCATGTGGGTTTGCTTGCGGATTACGCGTTTTACGGATTTGCCCTGCTGGAACTTTACGCGGCGACGCTGGACACAGCCCTTCTGATACGCGCAGCATTCTTAGCGGAGCGCATGCTCCATCTCTTTGGCGATGATGCGCCGGGCCTTTTCGCGTACTCCAAGGAGGGGGAGCAATTGTTAAGCCGCCCCAAGGAGGTATTTGACGGCGCTCTGCCTTCTGGCAACGCCGCCGCAGGGCATCTTTTTTCGCGCCTGTGGCGGCTGACAGGGGAATTACACTGGCGGGAGGCCGCGGATAGGCAGCTTGGCTTCCTTGCCGCGCACGCCGTGCGCGCGCCGATGGCGCATTCTTTTGCCCTCCTTGCTATTGCGGACACCGTATATCCCGAGCAAATGCTGTTGTGCGTAAGCCGCATACAAACGGACTGGACAAAAGAAGCTCGCCTTGCCGCACGCACAAACAACAATATTCTCCTGCTTGCAAAAACGCCCGCGAACGCCACTATTCTGGAAACGGTAGCGCCCTTTACAATGGACTACCCCTATCCGGAGCAGGGAACCGCCTATTACCTGTGTGAAGGCTTCGCCTGTAAGGCGCCTGTATACGATATGAATGCTTTGGAAACGCTGCTTGTAAAGAATACGCCGGATGCGCCATAGCGCATCCGGCATCAAACAGCGAACGGTTACTTGCCCAAATTGAGCGACATATAGACAAGGCCGGGCTTAGGCGGGCCGTAGAGCGAGATGGTCTCCGCAAACCCCAGCTTGTGGAAGAGCGCGATGGAATCCTGCAGCATATCGAGCGTATCCAACAGCATCTGGGTATACCCGATCTCCTTCGCTTCCCGGATGGCGCGCTCCGCAAGCCGCCTTCCCACATGCATCCCCCGGAACTTGGGCTTGACATACAGGCGCTTCATCTCACAGCGGCCGTCGCTCAGCGGCCTGATGGCAACGCAGCCGACCGCCTCGCCTTCACAGCGGGCAACAAGCAAACGTCCCTCCGGCATCGCATACTCTCCGGGGAGTGAGCTTAGCTCCTCGTCGAACGTTTCAAAGTAAATCATGATGTCGAGCATGTTCGCATACTCTTCAAACAGCCGCCGCGCATCGTCGAATGTCTCAATCTCCAGGTCGATGGATACGTCGGCATGCGTGTCCCGGCGCTGTTTTTTCTCCCGCACCAACGCATACAGGTGCGAATCCTGAATGCGGCCATTTTTATAAATTGCACTGCGCTTCACACCCTCAAACGTAAAGCCCGCGCGCTCAAGCACCCGGCAGGACTGCCTGTTTTCCCCAAAGACCTCCCCGTAAATGCGCACAATATCATATTGGGAAAACGCAAGCTCAGAAAGCTCCCTGACCGCGCGCGCCATGATGCCCAGCCCCCAATACGGCTCCGCCAGCCAGTACCCGATTTCAGCAGATTTTTCATAGACATCCTCACCCAGGAACACGCCGATGCTGCCCACCGCTCTTCCATCCACCTCGATGGCGCGGGTGAGCTGCTTTTCTTCCCCTTCCGCGATACAGCGCGCCAGATAGCTCTTTGCATGCTCGGGCGTATAGGGATGGGGAAATGCGTTCCTCAGGTTGCCCGCGATCTTCGGATTGTTGGCGCAGTCTGCAATGCTTTTCGCATCCTCCATGCAAAAAGGACGCAGCGTAAACGCAACACAGAGCGTATACCGCATGGGCGTAAAGCGTATGCCGTCGCGCTCCTCCTCCGGCCCTACCTCCACAAACCCCATCCGCCGGTATACCGGCACGCCGTAGGGGGAGGCGTTTACCGTCATATACTGTGCTCCTGCCGCAACGGCATCCTGCCGCACCGCCTGGAATAAAGAGCGGCCGATTCCCTGTTTATGATATTCGGGCGCAACATACAGCAGGGAGATATGTGTGCAATCCCGCACAGCTACCACGCCTGTAAGCGTATTGCGCAGAAAGTGGCCGAACAGCTGCAGCGGCGTCCCGCCGTCTTCTGACGGCGTTCCGATTGCGTGAAGAAATTGATAGAAGCTTTCTACGCCCTCCGGAGGATACTCCGGCGCAACATACGCATCAAACACACGGCCGACAAGCGCTTTTCCGGCTTCATACTCGTTCTCTTTAAGCAATCGAATCATGATGGACTCTCCCTGCTTTTTTATTGGCGCCGCCCGCTAGGAATGGGGCAGCGTATCGTTTTTGAGTGCAGAAAACAGTTCAAGGAAGCGCTGTTCCGTCTCCCGGTGCGGGATTTCATCAACAGGCAGCGCAATGGAAAGCGGGGATGCTTTGTCCCACACCTCGCTGCCGTGGTACGTTAAAAACTCATGGTAGAGCAGCCTGTCGTCAATTTCCTTTACGATGCGCTGTTCTTCTGCGGAGGGCGGCAAAATGGAAAGCGACGCATAGATGGTGCGCTGCAGCTTTTCTTCCGCGTCCCTGTACATGGGCAGATGGCGCTTGAGCGGGCGCGTCACATCTCCAAGATACGCTTCGGCGGCGTCATGCATCAGGCAGTGTAACTGCGTCAAGCCGGAATAACCGCAGGCAGCCGCTTCCATGGCGCAATGGATGGAATGCTGCCCTACGGAATAAAAGACGCGGAAATGCCCGTTTGCCCTGCAAATGAGAGACAGTGCGTGCGCAATATCTTCCACACGGATGTCCTCTTCGGAGGCCTCCATGGGATCAAAGCAACGGTTTTTGTACGTGGTGATGGCATATTTGTTCTGCATGCGCCTGATTCAACTCCCAAACGCCCCGTTGCGGGGCGTTTTGTTAAATTATATATTATTGAGCCAGTGTACCATTTTCAAGACGTACTTACAAGATATTCATGGGATAATCGACCCCACCCGCTTCTAAATCCATGCGCCCCTTCATATCCGCGCGTTTTCACGCGTTTTTGACATATATGAATGCTTTAAGCGGATCGTTGTTGTAAACAACGCCCAATCTCTCGTTCTCATGCATTCTATCTATGTTTTTAAGATAGACAGTTGCATCATTATTTGTTAATTTATTATCTGACGAAATGATGCTTAGTCGGCGGTTGCCGGTGAGTAGATCAAATTTCAGGAGGAAGCTATGAAGAAGTATATCGCATTGACTCTGGTGCTGGTGCTTGCATTGGTTGCTTTTGCAGGCTGCGGCGCAAAAACCGCGAAGACCGGTATGGGTGTTGTAACATCCATCGGTTCGTCTACGGAACCCGGCGAGAAGGACGGCAATGCCCAGGTTGATTCCATCGTCGCTGCTGTTCTCGTGGGTGCAGACGGCAAAATCCTCAATTGCAAAATCGACACCGCGCAGACCAAGATCGCGTTCACCGCTGCCGGCACCATCGCAACCCCGCTTGATGCCGAAATTAAATCCAAGCAGGAAAAAGGCCCCGAATACGGCATGAAGGGCGCTTCCCCCATCGGCAAGGAATGGAACGAGCAGGCCGACGCTCTGGCCGCATATGTTGTTGGCAAGACCGTTGACGAAGTCAAGGCCATCCCCCTGAATGAAGAAGGCGCACCCACCGGCGCTGATCTCGTGAGCTCCGTTACCGTTCATGCGGACGGCTATATCGCAGCAATCGTAAAGGCTGTTGAAAATGCGAAAGAGCTTGGCGCAAAGGCCGGCGATACCCTGGGTCTTGGCGTGACCACCACCATCGGCAACTCCAAGGATGCCGCTGCGGACGCTGAAGGCCTCGCACAGGCTTACTCCCACTATACCGCCACCACCTTTGGCAAAGACGGCAAGATCACCAGCTGCTACATCGATGCTTCCCAGACCGGCATCAATTTCACCACTGAAGGCAAGATCACGACGGATCTCGCAAGCAGCTTTAAAACCAAGAACGAGCTGGGCCCTGAATACAATATGAAGCCCGCTTCCCCCATCGGCAAGGAATGGAATGAGCAGGCCGAAGCATTCGCAAAGTATGTGACCGGCAAGACCGCTGACGAAGTCAAGGGCATGGCGCTCACCGAAGGCGCACCTTCCGGCGCTGATATCGTCAGCTCCGTTACCATCCATGTCACCGACATGATCGGCGTTATCGCGAAGGCTGCCGCCAACGCGAAGTAAACGACCAACGGGCCCCAAAAGAGCCATGCTGTTTGCATGGTTCTTTTTTTGCATGAGAACCGCTCCTTTTGCAGAAAATATGTTTAGAAACCGCCAGAAAGGAGTTGTTCTCTTGCCAAAGGACAGCCAGATCGATCCAAAGGGCGTACGTGAGCAAAAAGCGAACGGAAAGACCCCGCTCACCCGCGAAAACGCAAACAAATCAAAGAACGACAAGAAGCAATCCGCAGAGCATAACGACGTATAGCGCAACTGACGTAAAGGATGACCGGTGGATATGCGAAAGCGGCACCCCGCCAAAGCCGAAAAGTGCCGTGCAGCAGCGCTGCGCGAAGCAATGCGTCAACGCGGGACGGCATACCCGCATAGGCACCGGCCAAATTTGAAGAAAGTTGCTCCAAGGAGGAATAGTATGGCAAAAGCAGGCATGCGCCGCCCGGACGAAGAAGCGCCGCATGGAACAGAAAGCAACAAACGGCTTCATATTGAAAAAAACGATGTCCCCCCTGTGCCTGAAATCCAGGGCAAGGCAAAGACCG
>JAEYLA010000247.1 GCA_023461495.1 Bacillota bacterium
AAAAGCTGTAGCCCCTGCCGCAAAGCGATCCTATGTATTCACCCCGGGCGATTGTTGCGGTATAATGTGGATTGTCTGGATATAACAGGCTGCCTAGAATGCGCTATGGTTCGTTATGAAATGCAATGGTGCAATATTGTGTAGCAACACTTGATCTTGGTAGGCGAGGAGGGCGCGGGATGAAGTACCGTCAGCTGGGGCGAATCGGCATAAAAGTCAGCGAGATCGGGATGGGGTGTGAAGGGTTTCTGGATAAGCCGTATGAGCAGGTGAAGGCATATTTGGATTTGATGGAGGCAGAGGGCGTGAACTGCATCGATCTGTACACGCCCAACCCGGAATTGCGCACCAATTTAGGCCGCGCGATGCGTGGCCGCCGGGATAAGTTTGTGCTGCAGGCCCATATCTGCACCATCTGGAAGGACGGCCAGTACAAGCGCACCCGCGATATTGCGGAAGTTAAGGCGGGGTTTGAGGATCAGCTGCGGCGGCTGGATACCGATCATGTGGAAATCGGCATGGTGCATTATGTGGATTCCCTTGCGGATTGGGAAGCGGTGCGCGAGGGGGAAGTGATGCGGTATGCGCAGGAACTCCGGCGCTCCGGCATGATCGGCGCAATCGGGCTTTCGAGCCACAACCCCGAAGTGGCTCTGGATGCCGTTAACAGCGGCCTGATTGATGTGCTGATGTTCAGCGTCAATCCCTGCTATGATCTGCTGCCCTCGAGTGAAGATATAGAAGTGCTCTTTGGTGGAAAAAACTACGAACAGCCCCTTGTCAACATGGAACCTATGCGGCAGGAACTGTATGAAACCTGCCAGCGGCTGGATGTGGGCATCACGGTCATGAAAGCCTTTGGCGGCGGCGATCTCTTGAGTGAAGCGCTTTCCCCGGCAGGAAAAGCGCTGACTGCCTATCAATGCATCCACTACGCGTTGACCCGGCCTGGCGTATCTTCCGTATTGGTTGGGGCGCGGACGATGGACGAGCTGAAGACAAGCATCGCGTATGCGGATGCGCCTGAAGAAGAAAAAGACTATGCATCCGCGTTTGCGTCGCTGCCAAAAATAAGCTGGCAGGGGCACTGCATGTACTGCGGCCACTGTGCGCCGTGTCCCGTTGGGATCGATATCGCGGATGTCACCAAGTTTTTGAATTTGACGGTTGCGCAGGGGGAAGTGCCTGAAACGGTCAGGGAGCATTATGCGGCGCTGCCGCATTTTGCGGGGGAATGTATCCGGTGCGGCGCCTGTGAAACGCGCTGTCCCTTTGACGTTCCGATTATAGAGAACATGGAGCGTGCGGCAGCCGTATTTCAAAAATAGAGAGCCAAGAATATTTCTAATGAAGAGGAGCTTGGGATGAGCGGGAAAGAAGCGAAAAAGAACGGAGCATTCTCTGAATTTCTAAAGAAAAAGAACATCGTTTTTTCGGTAAAACGGTATGGCATCGACGCTCTGAGCGCGATGGCGCAGGGGCTGTTTGCCTCTTTGCTGGTCGGGACGATCTTTGGCACCATAGGCGAGCAAACCGGCCTAAAACTGCTTGTGGATATCGGCGCGTTTGCAAAGGCCGCGACTGGTCCTGCGATGGCGGTTGCGGTCGGGAATGCGCTCCAGTGTCCACCGCTTGTACTGTTTTCCCTGGTCGCGGTCGGTGGGTCCGCCAACACCCTTGGCGGCGCGGGCGGCCCGCTTGCGGTGCTGATCGTGGCGATTGCCGCGGCGGAGTGTGGGAAAGCCGTTTCAAAAGAGACTAAGGTGGATATTCTGGTGACGCCCTGTGTGACAATTGCGGTTGGCGTGCTATTGTCCATGCTGTGCGCGCCAGCGATCGGCGCCGCGGCAACCGCTGTCGGCAATTCGATCATGTGGGCGACGGAGTTCCAGCCGTTTCTTATGGGCATATTGGTGTCCGTTATCGTGGGTATTGCGTTGACGCTCCCAATCAGCAGTGCCGCCATTTGCGCGGCGCTTGGACTGACGGGGCTTGCGGGCGGCGCCGCGGTAGCCGGGTGCTGCGCGCAGATGGTCGGATTTGCGGTGATGAGTTTTCGGGAAAACCGCTGGGGCGGATTATTGGCCCAAGGCCTTGGCACCTCCATGCTGCAGATGGGGAATATCGTAAAGAATCCGCGCATCTGGATTCCGCCGACGCTGGCCTCCGCGATTACCGGTCCGATGGCGACCGTCCTCTTCCGGTTGCAAATGAACGGGCCAGCGGTCGCTTCCGGCATGGGCACATGCGGCCTTGTAGGGCAAATCGGCGTGTATACGGGGTGGGTCAATGACATCGCCGCAGGCGTGAAGGCTTCAATCACAGCATTCGATTGGGTAGCGCTGGTGCTGATTTGTTTCATATTGCCTGCGGTGCTTACGGTGCTGATTGCATGGCCGCTGCGTAAAATCGGCTGGATCAGAGAAAACGATCTGAAGCTGAGCCTGTAGCCGAGGGCGCAAGCTATGTACGGGCAGCTTGAAGTAATCTGTTGTAGACCGTAAGACAATCTCTGGGCGGTTAGGTTCCATCGTACCGTAAAGAAGAAGTATTATAAAATATAGCAATGCCGCGTGTTGTTGGGTGAACAAACCAACATGCGGCATTCTTTTTTGCCCAAATCAAATAGAAACGGATCCACGTGAAAACAACCCATCCTGTTGCGCCTTGCTTGCATGCACAGTCATGGAACAGCTTGCTTCCATACCGTTATCGCGCATATAACCTGCGCCCCACTCGTACATGGCGGATAAAATCGGCTTCAGGCTCCTGCCAAACTCCGTCAAAGCGTATTCCACCTTCGGCGGTACGACGGGGTAAACCGTGCGCAGCAGCAAATTGTCGCTTTCAAGCTCCCGCAGCTGCTGGGTCAGCATTTTGGGCGTGGCCTGCGGGATGAGCTTTTGCAGCTCTCCATGGCGCAGGGTGCCGTTGATGAGATGCCATAAAATCAATGCCTTGTATTTTCCGCCGATCAGGCGCAGCGTTGCGTCTACAGGGCAGTTCAGTCCGTTTTGCGTGCAGTGCATAGAAGTCCTCTTTTCAATACTATACTTTTAGGTAGTATATCACAATATAGTGCGTACTTGTTTTATTATCTGTTACAGCTAAAATAATAGCATAAGCGCAATTGTCCGTCAAGGACGAAGCAACC
Source organism: Bacillota bacterium (assembly GCA_023461495.1). Lineage (GTDB taxonomy): Bacteria > Bacillota > Clostridia > Christensenellales > CAG-138 > JAEYLA01. Next base: position 3,155 of record JAEYLA010000247.1, read on the forward strand.
AGTAAAGAGTGGAGGTCCATATGATGGAACATCAAGTATTCAGCATCCGGGGTATGACCTGTGCGGCCTGCGCGCAACGTATCGAAAAGACCGTGCGCAAGCTTTCCGGCATTGGGCAGGCCAATGTCAATCTCGCAAGCGAAAAGCTGTTTGTAGAATATGACGCAAACGTCCTGCCGCTTTCCGCCATTCAGGAAGCCGTATCAAAAATCGGATACGGGGCGGTAGAGCAGCAGGCGCATACAAACGTGACCATACCCATTGGCGGCATGACCTGCGCAGCCTGCGCGCAGCGCGTGGAAAAGGCCATCCGCAAGCTCGCGGGCGTCAACAGCGTTTCAGTCAACCTTGCTACGGAAAAGGCGGCCGTTTCCTATGACCCGCAGCAGGTACGGCTTTCCGCAATACGGGGTGCGATTGAAAAAGCGGGGTACAAGGCGCTGGAGGTCAAAAAGACCGCGGCTTCGGATGAAGACCGGACGCGCAAGCAAAAGGAGATTCGCACGCTGTGGACAAAATTCATTGTCTCCGCAATATTCTCCCTGCCGCTTCTCTATATCGCGATGGCGCCCATGATTACGTTCGTGCGGCTGCCGTTCCCCAGCGGGCTTGATCCGATGAACTATCCGCTGATTTACGCCCTAACCGAGCTTGTGCTGGTGCTGCCCGTCATTGGCGTAGGGTATAAGTTTTATACCAATGGCTTTCAGGCGCTCGTACAGCGCAGCCCGAACATGGACTCGCTCATTGCCATCGGCACAACGGCGGCCTTCCTCTATAGCCTATACAACGTGTGGCAGATCGTAAACGGCGCGTTTGGAGCGGTGGAGGCGCTCTATTTTGAAACGGCGGGCGTGATCATTACCCTGATCCTGCTGGGTAAATCGCTCGAGGCCGTTTCCAAAGGCCGCACGAGCGAGGCCATTAAAAAATTGATGGGGCTTGCGCCAAAAACGGCGATCATCCTCCAAAATGGCGAAGAAAAAGAAATCCCCATCGATGAGGTGGAGCCCGGCGATATCATTGTGGTAAAGCCCGGCGCAAAAATCCCGGTGGACGGCACGGTATTGGAAGGGCATACGGCCATTGACGAATCGATGCTCACCGGCGAAAGCATGCCTGTGGACAAAAAAGCGGGAGATGGTGTATATGCCGCTTCCATCAACACCAACGGTACGGTACGGTTCCGCGCGGAAAAAGTCGGCAGCGATACGGCGCTTGCCCAGATCATCAAGCTGGTGGAGGACGCCCAGGGGTCCAAAGCGCCCATCGCCCAGATGGCGGATATCGTATCCGGTTATTTCGTGCCCATCGTATGCGTCATTGCGGTTGTTGCGGGCATCGCGTGGTACTTTGGCGTGCGGGATCTGGAGTTTGCGCTGACCATATTTATCTCTGTGCTGGTCATTGCCTGCCCCTGCGCATTGGGCCTGGCGACGCCCACGGCTATTATGGTGGGCACCGGCAAGGGCGCGGAGAACGGCATCCTGATCAAAGGCGGCGAAGCGCTCGAGACCGCCCACAAGATCAACACAATCGTGTTTGACAAGACAGGTACCATCACCGAAGGCAAGCCGACCGTGACCGATGTACTTCCCGCACCCGGCGTGCAGGCGGAAGAACTGCTGCAGCTGACTGCTTCTGCGGAAAAAGGCTCCGAGCATCCGCTGGGTGCGGCCATTGTACAGGGCGCGCAGGAAAAAGGCTTAACGTTCCTTGCAGTGGAAGGCTTTGAAGCGCTCACCGGGCGCGGCATCGAAGCTCGCATCAGCGGCA
>JAEYLA010000248.1 GCA_023461495.1 Bacillota bacterium
TGAAGATGCATGGCTTGATATAGCTGCCGTCCCGCTCAAAGGTATTGCGCTTTGCGGCGCGCTGCCGCACATCATTAAGGTAAGGCTCCAGATGGCTTCCCACATAGCCGCCGATCACCACATCGCAGTCGAAAACCATCCGCAGGATGTTCACAGTCCTTGCAAGATCGTCAACATAAGCGTCCCAAAGCTTCATCGGCCCGGGCTGCTTCTCTTCAAGCGCTATAAAAAAATCTTCTAACTTGCCGTTATAGGGTTCGGCAAGCAGCTGGGCGGAAAGGTAGGAGTCCACGCATCCTTTTTGCCCGCAGTAGCAGCGCTTGCCCTCCGGATACAGCGTAATATGTCCAAACTCGCCCGCGCGGTAATTGATGCCTGAAAGCGCCTTGCCGTTGCTGATGAAAGCGCCGCCGATGCTGTTGTTGATGGAGAGGTATACCATGCTGTTTTCCGGCCAGTGGGCCTGGTGCAGCACCGCGGAACTCCAAAGCTCCGCAAACCCGCCGGAATTTGCGTCGTTAAACAGACGGCACGGATACCGGATTTCCGCCTGGAAATCATTGAGGTCGCTCGTTGTGTAATCAAGCAGCGCCGCATAAGTCATTTTGCTGCCATTGCCGGATATAATGGCCGGCACCGCAATGCCGGCCCCAAGCACGGAGGCCGGGTCAATCGCGTTGTCACTGACCACCTTTTCTAAAAGTGCGGCAATTCCTTTGAAATAGGAGCGGGTGGAGGAAAACGGAAACCGGAAGCGTTCCGCTGCAACGATGCTGCCCCTAAGGTCCACCACCACAATGCCGACATGGTTGCGCGTCACATCAAGGCCGATGGCGTGGCGCGCCCGGGCGCTCAAAGAAATGGCGCGCGCCTTGCGCCCGCCGGTGGACTCAAACACGCCAACGTCCTGTATCAGGCCTTTTTCGAACAGTTCGTTGAGGTTTTGCGTCACGGTCGGCAGGCTCAACTCAAGATCGGATGCGATCTGCTGCTTGCAGACCTTTCCGTCCTCGTGATGAAAAATATACTTATAAATCAGATTGCGGTTACTTCTGCGGACTTCGATGTTGTTTAATTTCTGTCGATCCATATAGCACCTTAGTTTTGTAAAAGTATTTCACATATCGTCTTCTTGCACCTATTGTACATGATAGATAATAAATGCGCAAGCGGGTTGTTTCCCTATTTATCTATAGAAGCGCGTCCAAAAAAACGGCGACATTGACAAGGGTTTAACATCATAACGCAAACTAATATCAAAGGGGGCTGCGGACGGAGAGTGTCAAAAAATACTGTTGACACATTGTGCGGCAGATGTGTATGATCTTTTTGTAAGATGATTTACAAAAGTAATTCGCATAAACCTGATCGCTTTCGATTTTTCTTCTGCTAAGCATGCAAATTAAATGAGGTGATAACCCATGCAATCCGGTCACGCGCTGAACCAGGACATTAAAATTGAGGTTTCGCATATATCCAAGTCTTTTCCGGGCGTAAAGGCGCTGGATGATATCCATTTTCGCGTTAAGCGCGGCACCACGCATGTGCTCTGCGGTGAAAACGGCGCGGGCAAATCCACATTGATGAAGATTATCAATGGCATTTATCAGCCGGACGCCGGGCAGATTTACCTTGACGGCAAGCCTGTACGCATTGAAAATCCCATACATGCGCGCAACATGGGCATTTCGATGATATTCCAGGAGCTTTCGTATGTACCGGAAATGACGGTGGAGGAAAACCTTTTTTTGGGTAACTGGCCCATCAACCGTTTTGGAAGGATCGACTGGAAGCAGGTGCGCGTCCGTACGCAGGAGCTGTTGCGCCAGGAAGGGCTCCCCTATGCGCCGAACACGCCGCTCAAGGATCTTTCCGTATCCGATATCCAGATGCTTGAAATTCTCAAAGCCATCAGCTACAACTCCGATGTCATCATTATGGATGAGCCCACGTCAGCCATTACGGACAAGGAAATTGAGCGCCTATTCGAAAAGATCGCGGCACTCAAGGCGCGCGGCGCATGTATTATCTACATTTCCCACAAGCTGGATGAAATCTTCCGGATCGCGGATGAAATCACTGTGCTGCGGGATGGGGCGGTCGTGGACTCACGCCCGGCCGATGAACTGAACATTGACGATGTGATTGCGCTCATGGTGGGGCGGCGCATGGAAAACAAATATCCCTATACCCCGCGTAAGGCGGGAGAGATTGTGCTGGATGTGGGCAATCTTTCGGGCGGCGTGTTCCGCAATATCGGCTTCCATGTCAAAGCGGGAGAGATCGTCGGCTTTGCGGGGTTGATGGGTGCGGGGCGCACGGAGGTCATGCGCGCCTTGTTTGGGCTCGACCCGTATACCGGGGGGCGGGTCAGCATACGCGGCAAGTTGCTTCCCAAAAACAGCGTGGCAAAAAGCATTGCAAACGGCATGGTGATGCTCAGCGAGGACCGCAAGCGCTACGGCATTATCCCGATGCGCTCGGTCACGGAAAACGTATCCCTGGCAAGCCTCGGGAAAGTGATTTATGGCGGTCGGCTGCACACCAAAAAGGAATACAGCGTTGTGGACGCCGCGTGTAAGAGCATGAGCGTGAAGACCCCGTCCTACGAGACTCCCATAGAGGCGCTCAGCGGCGGCAACCAGCAGAAGGTGGTACTTGCCAAGTGGATGCTGCGCGACCCCGACGTGCTGATTATGGATGAACCCACCCGGGGGATTGATGTGGGCGCAAAGTATGAAATCTACAAGCTGATGATCGAGCTGGCGCAAAAAGGCAAGGCGCTGATCATGGTATCTTCCGAGCTGCCGGAGCTGATCGGCATGTGCGACCGCATCTATGTGCTCTGCGCGGGCGCGATTGTAGGGGAGCTTACCCGCGAAGAATTCTCGCAGGAAGCGGTCATGTCCTATGCTACCGGTACCGCAGGCGCAAAAACGAACAAAGAGGTGAACGGCATTGCGTGAAAAGAGCTTGAAAAAAGGATGGTCCGCCATCACCGGCAAATACAGCATATTCCTGGTGCTTTTGGCGCTGTTTATTGTCTGCAGCGTCATCAACCCTAACTTTCTTTCCTGGACCAACCTGACAAATATCTCCCGCCAGCTTGCGGTGACGACGATACTGGCGTTTGGGGAAACCATACTCATCGTCTGCGGGATGCTGGATTTGTCATCCGGCTCGGTCATTGCACTTTCCGGCACGCTCTCCGTCGCCGCGTTTAAGGCAACAGGCAACCTGCTTCTTGCGTTTCTGGTGGGCATCGCGGTGGCGGTAGTATGTAATTTCCTAAACGGGTTGATGGTGACCACATTCAAAGCGCCCGCGTTTATCGCGACGCTTGCCATGCAGACCATGGCGCGGGGCGCGGCGCTTCTCTATACCTCCGGCCAGAACATTTACCAGATCGGCGATTATATTGTGTTCGGGCAGGGCTCCATCGGGCCTGTACCCACGCCCATACTGTTCTTGCTTGTGATCTTTCTTGTGACGTGGTACCTCTTGACCAACACGCGGTTCGGCCGCTCGCTGTACGCCATTGGCGGCAACGAAAGCGCCGCCATTGCGTCGGGCATCGCGGTCAACCGCATCAAAATGTCCGCTTACCTCGTCAACGGCATTTTTGTGGGCATTGCCGCCGTGCTGTTCATGAGCCGCGTCAACGCGGGCCTTCCCAACGGCGCGCTGGGGTACGAATTTGAAGCGCTCACGGCCACCGTGATCGGCGGCACAAGCATGAGCGGCGGCATCGGCACCGCGGGCGGCACGCTCATCGGCGCGTTCATCGTAGGGTTTTTGAACAACATCATGAATCTTACAGGCGTTGACTCCTACCTGCAGCAGATCGTCCGCGGCCTGATCATTGCCCTTGCGGTCATCTATGACATCTTCGCAAAGACAAACCGTACCAAGCGCAGGCTTGGCAACATCGAGGAACAAAAACAGAAATAAAACTGCCATCCAATTTGACGTCGCGCGCGTCAATGAATAACCAGAATTGAGGAGGTCCATATGAAGAAACTGCTTTCATCCGCTCTGGTGCTGCTGCTGGTATTGGCCATGCTGGCAGGCTGCGCCGCTCCTTCCGTCACCCCCGCCCCGGAGGCGACCGCACAGGCGCAGGCGCCTGCAACGAACCCTGAAGCGCCTGCACAGAAGACCTACCGCATTGCGTATATCGCGAGAGCGCAGGCAGACTCCTTTGCGGCATGGCTTGCAAACGCGGTTGTGGAGGAAGCCAAGAACTACAGCAACATCACCGTCGATGTATTTGACGGCCAGGCTTCCGATGACAAAGAGAACGCCATGATCGAAAACGCCATTACGAACAAGTACGATGTGGTCATCGTCCAGCCCAACAACGGTGAAGCACAGCGTCCCTATGTGGAAAAAGTAGTTGCGGCGGGCATCCACTGCATCACCACCAATGCCCGTATCGCCGGTATTGAAGGCGCATCCTCCGTGGACGCGGATCCCTACGAGCAAGCTGCCGTCAACGCCCGCATGGCGATTGAGCAGATCCCCGAGAACGCGAAGGTCGTCGTGCTCAACGGGCCTGCCGGGAACTTCCATGCCGATGAGCGCCGCAAGAGCTGGCAGGCAGAGTTCTTTGACAAGCGCCCGGACGTGCAGATTGTAGGCGAGCAGATCGCAAACTGGAACAAGGACGAAGCCATGCGCTACATGGAAGACTGGGTGCAGGCCAATGACAAGATTGACGCCATCATCTCCATGAATGACAACATGTGCGCGGGCGCACTCGAAGTTGTCAAGGACAATCCGGCGTATGCAAACGTTCTTGCTTACGGCGTTGACGGTACGGCGGAAGCCTGCCTGCTGATCAAGGAAGGCCGTATGACCTCCACCTGCATGCAGAGTGCGTATGACCTTGCAACGCTGCTGCTCGAAGTTTCCAACCAGCTCCTTACCGGCGAGCAGACCCAGGTCGATACCGATATCGGCAATCCCCTTGTTACCAAGGACAACGTGGACGAATACATCGAGATGCATAAAAAAGCGGGGGCACTCTAATCCTCCTTTTTTTCCAACAGCATAAGGCGCGCGGCGGCAACAAAGCGCGCCTTCTTTTAAAGGAGCAATTACCATGCAAAACAAAGCCTTTTATATGACCCAAACCAACCACATGGAACTGCGCGAGATCCCCGTGCCCGAGCCCGGAAACAAGCGGGTGCTCATCAAAATGGAGTATGTGGGAATCTGCGGCTCCGATTCCCATTACTATGAGCACGGCAGCATTGGAAGCTTTGTTGTAAAAGGCGATTTTATTCTGGGGCACGAGTGCGCGGGGACGGTAGTTGGCGTTGGAGAGGGCGTAACGAACCTGAAAATCGGCGACCGCGTGGCGCTTGAGCCCGGCATCACCTGCGGCCAATGCTATTACTGCAAAACAGGCAAATACAACCTCTGCCCGGACGTGGAGTTTCTGGCAACGCCGCCCTATGACGGTTGCCTGATGCAATACATGACGTTCCCGGAGAATATGTGCTTCAAGCTCCCGGAGAATGTTTCCACAAAGGAAGGCGCGCTGGTAGAACCATTGGCGGTCGGCATGCACGCTGCAAATCAGGGGAACGTCGGTGTGGGCGACGCGGTCGTCATACTCGGCGCGGGATGCATCGGCCTGATGACGCTGCTTTCCGCCAAAGCCCATGGCGCGGGAAAAGTGATTGTAACGGATGTTTTGGACAAGCGCCTTGCGGTTGCAAAGAAGCTGGGCGCGGATATCGTGGTGAACGCGGCGGAGCAGGATGTGTTTGAAATTGCCCGCGCGCTCAACGGCGGGGAAGGTCCCGATGTCGTGTTTGAAACCGCGGGCAGCGACAAAACCATCGCGCAGGCGCCTTATCTCGTGCGCCGCGGGGGGCGTATCGTGCTTGTCGGCCTTGCAGGTAAGGACGTTATTCCATTCGATTTCTCGCAGATCATGGCGAAGGAAGCCGGCATCGCGTCCGTCTTCCGCTACCGCAACATCTATCCTTCCGCCATTGCGGCCATTGCCGCGGGCAAAATCGATGTATCGGGCATTGTCTCGCACGAATTTGACTTTGAGAACACGCCGGAAGCGTTTGATTACGCCAGCCGTCATAAGTCCGACGTGATCAAGGCGGTAATCAAGCTGTAGGCATTGCGCGCGAACGGGGAGGCGCGACGTTTTTTGTGAGTAGCCGCTCCGGAGCGCAATAAATAACGCGTAAATTAATAAGAAGAGGCGGCGCCGCAATACTATGGCGCCGCCTTTTGCGGCAGCGGTTAAAAAAATATGTCGCAGCAGGGGATGAGGCTGCATAAGCGGGTTGAATTGTTTAAAAACTATCCTCTGAGGTGATACGATGACGGATGAAAAGGAACTGCTCGCGGCCATTACCGAATCTGCCGATATGGGTTGCGACAGTTTAAGACAGGTGCTGGAAAAGACGGAAAATGATAGACTCAAGCATGCGCTGCAAACGCAGTTGGCGGAGTATGAAAAGCAGCTTGATGCTGCAAAAAAGCTGCTGCAGAGTTATGGTGAGGATGAAAAGAAGGCAAGTCCTGTAGCAAAGATCAATTCCCGCATCACGGTGGATCTGAAAACGCTGCTGGCGGAAAACCCGACGTCAAAAATTGCGGAGATGGTTATGCAAGGGAGTACAATGGGCGTTACAAAGGTGACGAAAGCGCTCCATGCGTATGGCGGGGGCAATGCCCAGGTGAGAACGCTTGCCGAACACATGATTAAGACGGAAGAAGCAAACATTGAGGAAATGAAAAAATTTCTGTAAGGGCATCAGAAAAAAGCTCCGGTATACCGGGGCTTTTTGCATTTTTTACATGCTCTCTTTTCTGCGCAGCAGACTATAAAAGCATAGTACCCTGTTGTTTGCTGTAAAGCACAACGAATTTGCTGCTCCCGTATGCGGGAAAGATTGCATAATGCTGAAAAATACGATAGGATATTATTGTATGTTTCCGCAATCGTATGCATTTTATATCGAGAACTGGGAAAACACAAACAAACA
>JAEYLA010000249.1 GCA_023461495.1 Bacillota bacterium
CTGCGCAGCGCGGAGATGTTCTTAAATCCGGACATGGTGCGCTCCAACTATGTCTCCCATGTGGACGCGGAAAAGTGCGTCGCCTGCGGCGAATGCGTGACCGGCTGCCACGTCAACGCGTTAAGGCTTGGGCAAAAGCTGTGCACAAAGACCCCCATCCCCGAAAAGAAGCGGGAGTTTCCCCGCGATACCGAGTGGGGTCCGGACAAGTGGAACCCGGACTACCGCTTTAACCGCAAAGAGGTTGTGGACAGCGGCACCAGCCCATGTAAAACGGAGTGCCCCGCGCACATCGGCATACAGGGCTACATCAAGCTCGCTTCCCAGGGCCGGTACCATGAAGCGCTGGAGCTGATCAAGAACGAGAACCCGTTCCCTGCGGTCTGCGGCCGCGTCTGCCCGAGAAAGTGCGAGTCCGCATGTACGCGCGGGGACGTGGACGACCCCGTCGCTATCGATGAAATCAAGAAGTTCATTGCCGAGCAGGATTTACACAAGGAAAGCCGCTTTGTGCCCGAAATCCGTCACCAGTACGGCAACAAGATTGCCGTCGTCGGTGCGGGCCCCGCGGGCCTTGCCTGCGCGTATTACCTCGCCGTGGACGGCTACAAAGTGACGGTATTTGAAAAGCAACAGGCTTTAGGCGGCATGATGACGCTTGGCATCCCGTCCTTCCGGTTGGAAAAGGATGTGGTGAACGCGGAAATCGAAATCCTCAAAGAGCTTGGCGTTACCTTCCAAACCGGCGTGGAGGTTGGCCGCGACGTCACCTTAGCCGACCTTCGCAAGGAAGGGTATGCGGCGTTTTATCTCGCCATCGGCGCGCAGGCGGGTCGTATGCTCCGCATCGAAGGCGAGGATGCGGAGGGCGTCGTCACGGGCGTAGACTTCCTGCGCAATGTGAACCTGGGCGCGGATGTGAAGCTAACTGGCACCGCCATCGTCATCGGCGGCGGCAATGTCGCCATCGACGTTGCGCGCACCGCCGTCCGCACAGGCGCTGAAGAGGTGGCGCTCTATTGCCTCGAGAGCCGCAAGGAAATGCCTGCGCTTGATGAAGAGGTGCTTGAGGCCGTCGACGAGGGCATCTCCATCAACAATTCCTGGGGGCCCAAGCGTATCGTCACCGAAAACGGGCGCGTCGTCGGCGTGGAATTCAAGCGCTGTACGCGTGTATTCGATGAAACCGGCAGGTTCAACCCCGCCTATGATGAAAATGACATCAAGCTTGTCCCCGCAAGCCATGTGCTGCTGTCCATCGGCCAGGGCATTGACTGGGGCAGCCTGCTTGAGGGCAGCAAGATTGAGCGGAACCCCAACGGCACCATCAAGGCCGATCCCTTCACCTACCAGACCGCGGAGCCGGACGTCTTTGCGGGCGGGGACGCTTTGACCGGCCCGCAGTTCGTCATCGACGCCATCGCCGCGGGCAAGCAGGGCGCTATTTCCATCCACCGCGCCGTACATCCCGGCCAGAGCCTGACCATTGGCCGCAGCCGCCGCGAATACCGAGCGCTCGATAAAGAGAACATCGCGCTTTCCGGCTACGACCGCACCCCCAGGCACTCCGCCGGGCATGTGGACGGCAAGCAATCCCGGGAAACCTTCCGCGATCTCAGGGGCACCTTCACCGAGGAACAGGTCAAACAAGAGACCGAGCGCTGTTTAAGTTGCGGCGCTACCGTGGTGGATGAATTCCTCTGCGTGGGGTGCGGTGTGTGCACCACCAAATGTAAGTTCGACGCCATCTCGCTCATCCGGCAATACGATGGAGCAGGTGTGGAATTCAGGGAGCTCAAGCCCCATATCGTAAAACAAGTATTGAAGCGTAAAGGCAGAATCGCGCTCAAGAAGGTCAAGCGCGTGTTTGTAAAGGGGTAAGGGTTTTGTAATAAGGGAGCGTAAGGGGCGCTTGCCCCTTATCCCCCGCCAAGGGCCGCAGACAGGTACTCGGGGTTCTAAAACCGATTCACCGGATCGGTTTTTGCCCCTTAGGCAACGAACCCGCTTCCCTGCGGGAAGCCCCTTGGAACCATTTTAAACAAAGGTTAGAGTATACAACATGCATGAACTTGGCGTTGTCATAGAAGTGGTAAAGGCTGTAGAGAAGGTTGCGGCGGCGCAGCACCTGACGGAAATTGAAACGCTGGTGCTCCAGATTGGCGAGCTTTCTTCCATTATCCCGCACTATGTGGAGCAATGCTATCCGGCTGCGGTGGACGGCTCCATTCTGGAGCACACAAAGCTGGAGATCGAGATCCTGCCCGGCAACGCCATCTGCAAAAGCTGCGCTAAGGTGTTCCGCGTGCTGGAGCACGATTGGAACTGCCCGCACTGCGGCACGCGCAAATGGGACTTGCTGGGCGGGCGGGAATTCTACATCAAGGAAATCGTCGCGCGCTGATCCCTTGTTTTTTCTTTTACCCGCCATACGGGGCGGGTATTTTTATTGCATGCATCTGGATAACATTACCGGTTGCGCCGCCTGCGCTTTTTCCTGCATGCTGTAGGCAAAGCTCTGTAGTGAAGGCAGGATGGCATATGTTGCATGACG
>JAEYLA010000250.1 GCA_023461495.1 Bacillota bacterium
GTCACCAAAATCGCCACAGCGAACCCCGCGAGCACAATAAACAGTCCGATTTTTATCCTGGAATTGAGCTTAAAATGGGCTTTCATTTTCGCCGGAAGATTCCAAAGCCGGAACAGCAGCAAAAACAAAATAAGTCCTGCCAAAAGCCCGCCCAACAGATACGAAGTAAACAGTTCCCCCATCTAGCCCTTCCCCTCGCCTAAAAATCCGATTTTTTCTTTGAGAATATATAGCGGCCTGCCCTTGAGTTCGTCATACATCCGGCTCATATAGGCCCCCTGTATGCCAAGTGCGCAGAGTGTGACACCCTGTACCATCAGAATGCCGTCAACCCCCCACAGCCAGGGCGCCACGCCTATGGTCGCCGCAAGCACTATTAAAGCGATCAGCCCCAATCCGGAAAGCGCGAGCAACCCTACGCCAACCCATCCGGGGAGCGTGAGCGGTCGGGAGGAGAAGCCCGTAATACCGTCAAACGCGAGCTTAAGCATCTTCTTTAGCGTGTATTTAGTCGTGCCCGCCTGACGCTCCGCCCGTACAAATTCCAGCGGCACCGCCTCATACCCCATCCATGCGGACATGCCGCGCAAAAACCGGTTATGCTCGCGCATCTCTAAAAATCGGTCGGCCACGCAACGGTCCAGGAGTCTAAAATCCCCGCTGTCCAACGGGATGGGGTATGCGCTCATGGCGGTCAGCAGCCGGTAGTACAGATGCGCCGTCAGGCGCTTAAAGAGCGTTTCCCCCTTGCGCTTGATGCGCTTGCCATATACGATTTCGGCCCCCTGCTCCCAAAGCTCCACCATTTTTACAATCAGCTCCGGCGGGTCCTGCAGGTCCACGTCGATGATTACAAGCGCCGCACCTACTGCCGCATCCATACCGGCGGTCACCGCCAGCTGGTGGCCAAAATTCCGGGAAAATGACAGCACGCGCACATGCGAATCCTTTGCGGCGAGTTCTCTTAAAATGTTAAGCGAAGCGTCTTTGCTGCCATCGTCGACAAAGACCAACTCATAAGGGCAGCCTATACCCACCATCGCCTGCGTGAGCCGGTCATAGGAAATGGGCAGCACTTCCTGCTCGTTAAATACGGGAATAACAACAGATATCAGCTTGTCCCTCATGTCGATTCCTCTCCGGCAAATCTGCGCCATTGCATGAGTTCTTCGGTTCTATTTCTCATTATATCCCCTTTATGGAATAGAAACAATCAATCCCGCTATGATTTTGTCTTATGCACGTAAAGCACCTGATTTGACAAAAAACGATTGCAATATGCCCCTGTTGGGGTATAATACAAACAAAGGAGCGTGAATAGATATGGCTTTGGTTACCAGTACAGAAATGTTCAAAAAAGCTTATCAGGGTGGTTACGCAATCGGCGCGTTCAACGTGAACAACATGGAAATCGTCCAGGGTATCACGGAAGCGGCAAAAGAAGTAAATTCTCCGTTGATCCTTCAGGTTTCCTCCGGTGCGCGCAAATATGCCAACCACACCTATTTGATGAAGTTGGTCGAGGCGGCTATCATCGAAACCGATCTTCCCATTTGCCTCCATTTGGACCACGGCGATACGTTTGAGTTGTGCAAGAGCTGCATCGACGGCGGTTTTACTTCCGTCATGATCGACGGCTCCCACCACTCCTATGAAGACAACGTTGCGCTGACCAAGAAGGTTGTCGAATACGCGCATGATCGCGGCGTTGTGGTAGAGGGCGAGCTTGGCCGCCTGGCCGGCATTGAAGACGCCGTCAACGTCAGCGCGGAAGACGCTTCCTATACCCGTCCTGAGGAAGTAGAAGATTTCGTTGCCCGCACGGGTGTTGACTCTCTTGCAATCGCCATCGGGACAAGCCACGGCGCTTTCAAGTTCAAACCCGGCACCAAGCCCCAGCTTCGCTTTGATATCCTCGAAAAGATTCAGGAGCGCCTGCCCGGCTTCCCCATCGTACTCCACGGCGCATCCTCTGTCGTTCCTTCGTTTGTAAAGATGATCAACGAAAACGGCGGCAACATGCCCGACGCCATCGGCATCCCCGAAGAGATGCTGCGTCAGGCCGCAAGCATGTCCGTTTGCAAAATCAATATCGACAGCGACCTGCGTCTTGCCATGACCGGTACCATCCGCAAATACTTTGCGGAGCATCCGGAACACTTTGACCCGCGCCAGTATCTCAAGCCTGCGCGCGACGCCATCCGTGAAATGGTCAAGCACAAAATCGTGAATGTTCTCGGCAGCAACGGAAAAGCCTGATCGGAAACATCCAAGCGGACGAGGAACTTTTCCCCGTCCGTTTTTTGTTCCTTGATTGCAAGATTTGTTTCTTGATTGTAATTGATTTTTCTATTTTCCCGCTGCGGGATTGCAGGGATTCCATGCGTCCTGTAGAATAAAACAATATAGCGCGCATCAACCGTAAAGGCGCGCCGGAAGGAGTTGACCTGTATGCGTATTTCCATATCCGGAAAAAACATTGAGGTATCTGAGTACTTAAAGGATCTTATCAACAAAAAGGTCGGTAAGCTGGAACGCTACTTCCCCAAGGACACCGAAGTGCAGGTAACGATGGCTGTTGAACGCAACCGCCACATTGTGGAAGTAACCATCCCCTATGAAAGCGTCATTATCCGCGGTGAAGAGGTCACCGGCGATATGTACGCTTCCATCGACAGCGTGCTCGACAAGCTCGAAAAGCAGATCCTTAAGCACCGCACAAAGCTTGAAAAGAACCTCAAAGCCGGCGCGTTCAAATACGACACCCCGCTCTATGCGGAAAATTATGAAGACGCCGAAGAGGAAGGCCCCCGCATTGTGCGCGTCAAGCGTTTCTCCCTCAAGCCCATGAATGAGGAAGAGGCAATGCTCCAGATGTCGCTCCTTGGTCACTCGTTCTATGTATTCAAGAACGCGGAAACCGGAGACATCAATGTACTCTATGCGCGCAGAGACGGCAATTACGGCCTGATTGAGCCGGATCGTTAAGCAGCCGCTTTCTATTTGCTTTAAAATGTGCGGACGGGATTTCCCGTCCGCTTTTGCTTGGTCAACGCAGGGGAGGGCCCTGTTCTCCGCCGATCTGTCCATGCATTTTGGGGGCGAACACAGTTTTCCCCACCGTCCGCACAACACAAAAACAGGCTGCCGTTTCCGGCAGCCTGCTTTGTGTTGTGCGATTGTGTCAGGAAATTACTCCTTGACGTTGTAGCCGGCTTCCTTAAGCAGCTGCTTTGCGGTAGCAAGGTCAGTTGCATAGTCGCCGGTACCGAAGAGCGGGCCACCGTTCTTGGAGATGAAGTCGCTGCCGTCGGCATCAGGCACGCCGGCGGGAACAAACTCAAACGCGGGAACGGCTTCGTTCTGCGCAACTTCGATGATGTAGTCGCGGTCAACTGCGAGCGCAAGCGCCAGACGGACCTTGGGATCCTTCAGGAAGTCGCTGTCGCCTTCGAGGTTGATGACGATGAAGTAGGTGCCAAGGATCGGCTTCACGTTGAAGAAACCGGCATCCTTCATGCGCTGGGTCTCTTCCGGCGGGAAGGTTTCAGCGATGTCCATTTCGCCGGATTCGAATGCGGCGAGCGCGGCGGCGTCATCGTCCGTCAGCTTCATGATAACCTTCGGGCAGGGCATGCTGGCGGCGTTCCAGTAGTTGGGGTTCTTCTCGATAACGATCTCGTTCTGGAGCTCAAACTTCGTGAGAACATATGGCCCATTGGAGATGTAGGTTTCAGGCTTGTTGGCCCATGCTTCGTTCTTGATAACATCCGCACGTACGGGATAGTAGGTCGGGAACGCGGTTAACTGCGTGAAGTAACCACAGGGAGCTTCAAGGGTGACTTCCAGGGTCTTGTCATCAACAGCCTTGACGCCCAAGGTATCCGGAGCGGCGGTACCTTCGTAGATCGCCAGAGCATTCTTTACGTAGTTATAGATCTGGTAAGCGTACTCGCACTCGGTCAGGGGGTCCACAGCGCGGCTCCAGCCGGTTACGAAATCCTGCGCGGTGACGGGCTTGCCATCGGACCACTTCGCATCGCGGAGCTTGAAGGTCCATGTGAGGCCGTCTTCGGAGGTGGTCCAGCTTTCCGCCATACCGGGAACGAT
>JAEYLA010000251.1 GCA_023461495.1 Bacillota bacterium
TATCTAGCATTTCTTCCATAACACCGCTGGGTAAAAATGCATATTCTCCCGCCCTCGCCAATTTTTCCAGTATGAACGCGCGCGCGCCTTCCATCTGTTGTATCCTCCTAACAAAAAGTTTGCTTTCGTACAGGCTGCCGTTGTTTTCTACCCCTTCGCCTGCTCTTCCAGTATAGCAAATTCCTCCAAAAAGAACAGGCTTTTGCGTCTGGCATAGTTTGTTCCTATCTGTGTTACTCTATAACCAAAGCTTCTAACATGTTTTTTTCTTCAACAACCACTAAAGAAATGCTGTTGAATTTCGATACAGTGGGAGTATAATGGCAACAATCACGCTTTCAGGGCGGAGGTGGTTTTATGGTTGGTTTTTTCATCGGGCTTGTGTGCGGCGTGATTGAGTTGTACCTTTTAAGCCGCCTGACGCTTATGGTGCAGAACGGCAAGACGGCGCTGATTTTGCCCATGCTCCTTGTCAAGCTTTTTGTGCTTGCCATCGCGTTTGTTCCCGTCATCCTGTATTTCCGCGGCGATCTTCTTTGGTGCGGCGTAGGTGTTTCCGCTTCATTGGTCATCGGCGCGGTTATTATGAACTTTGTGAACCAACGGTCCGGGAAAGGAGATAAGAAATCCTGATGCAAACACCCACACTGTTTCAACTTGTGGCGATGGTGGTGTGCCTCATCGGAGGTATCGCCGCATTTTACTTAAGGGGCAAGATCGTCTTGCCTGACCCGGAGGACGACGCCTTCAAGGCGGTCAAGAAAAAACGCAGGAACCTGATGCTTTTGGGTTCTGTATTATTATGGCTGCTTTCCGGGCTTTTCTTCGGTCTGTTCCACAGGGAGGAAGAGGCGCTCCATATCAGCATCATGGCAGACCAGGTGCCGCTGTTCGGCTCTTTTACGGCAAGCACCTCGGTCATATTGGGCTGGATCGTCATTGGCGTCGTCTTCGTGCTTGCCCTGCTCGCGCGCATATTCGCCATCCCCAAGTTCAAGGAAGCGCCCGGCGGCCTGCAGGCAGTCCTTGAAACCGCGGTCGGCGGGATCGACGATTTTGTGAAGGACAAGTTCGGCCATAAAAACCATATTCTTGGCGAGTACATGTTTGCGCTTGCGACTCTCTACCTTGGCGCCGCCATCGTCGAGCTGTTCGGCCAGCGGCCCCCTACGACGGACCTCATCACCACCTTCACCTATGCGATTGTGACGTTTGTGATGATCAATTATTACGGCGTCAAGAAAAAGGGCGTGGGCGGGCGGCTTAAAAGCTTTGCCACCCCCAACGCGGTAATCGCGCCATTCAAGCTCCTTTCGGATATCGCCATCCCCATATCGCTTGCCTGCCGTCTATTCGGGAACATGCTTGGCGGCATGATCGTGATGCATCTGGTGTATCTGTCGCTTGGCGCGTTCGGCGCGGGTGTACCCGCGGTGCTGGGGCTGTACTTCAACGCCTTCCACCCGATTATCCAGATATTCATTTTTCTCAATCTGTCGCTGACATTTATCGGCGAAGCTGTAGAATAACACAACAATTAACACACTTAGGAGGAACATAAGATGTCTGATGTTGGATTGATCGCCATCGGCGCAGGGTTGGCCGTATTGACCGGTGCGGGCGCAGGCCTGGGCATGGGTATTGCAACCGGCAAGGCCGTGGAGGCCGTAGCCAGGCAGCCCGAAGCCAACGGCAAAATCAACGCGCTGTTGATCCTTGGCCTTGCATTGACGGAATCGACCGCGATCTACGGCTTCGTTACGGCGCTGATCATGATCTTCACGCTTGTGAAGTAGGCCGGAGAGGGAGGTTTTATGCTGCAGATAAATCCAATTGATTTTGCGCTGCACCTCGTCAACATCATCGTGCTGTTCATCATCCTGCGTTCTCTTCTCATCAAGCCTGTGCGCAAGTTTATGGCCGACCGGGAAGCGAAATTCCAGAAGGAACGCGATGCGATCGATGCGACGCGCGCCGATACGGACGCATTGAAAGCGCAATATGAATCCTCACTTGCCGAGGCAAGAAAGACTGCGGAAGAACTCGTGCAGGAGCGCTTAAGCCGTGCCGAGTGCGACGCGCAGGAAATCGTAAGCAATGCCCGGGAAGAAGCGCGACAGGCGCTAAGCAAGGCCCATGAGCAGAACATTGCGGACCGCGACGAGCTGCTGGGGCAGCTGCACGATCAGACGGCGATCCTCGCCGTTGACCTTGCGGGGCACATCCTGGAGCGCGAAGTGAGCGCCGAGGACAACGAGCGCCTCATCAACGACTTCTTCAAAAAGGTGGGCTAAGACATGACGCATAAGGGCGAATTGTACATTGCGGGCCCGTTCAGCGATACGCTCATCAAAAGCATTGAGGCGCAGTTCTCCCGCATCCTGAATGGCGATGTCACGTTCGATGTACAGCGCGACGAACGCCTCATCGGAGGCTTCCTTGCGATGATAGACGGCAAGGTGTACGATTCGAGCATTTCCTCCCGCATGAAGGATGTTGAGCGCCATCTGTTTGAAAGAGAGTAAGCTATGAATATGACCGCAAAAGAGATCGGCGCGGCTTTGCGGCAGCGGCTGCAAAACTATCAGAACAAGCCGATCGTATATGAATACGGCACGGTTCTTTCCGCCGGCGACGGCGTGGTGAAGATCGACGGCCTTTCCCACAGCCGCTACGGCGAGCTCATCGCGTTTGACAACGACGTATACGGCATGGCCATGAACCTGGAGTTGAGCGGGGTCGGCGCAGTGCTTTTAAACGGCGTGGAGGAAGTGCACGCGGGCGAACGCGTACGCTCCACAGGCCGTGTCGTTGAGGTGCCGGTAGGAGAAGAGCTTTTGGGCCGCGTCATCGATCCTTTGGGGCTTCCGCTCGACGCGAAACCGCTGCAGGGTTCAAAGTTCCGCGCCATCGAATCCCCCGCGCCGCGCATTATTGACCGCCAGGGCGTCAACGAGCCGCTGCAGACGGGACTATTGTGCGTGGACAGCATTATCCCCATCGGCAAGGGCCAGCGTGAATTGATCATCGGCGACCGCCAGACGGGCAAATCCACCATCGCCGTGGATACGATATTGAACCAACACGATAAAAACGTGCTGTGCGTGTATGTTGCCATCGGCCAGAAGGTTTCCACCATCGCGCAGATTCATGAGACGCTTGAAAAAGCGGGCGCCATGAAATATACCGTCATTGTCGCCGCCACTGCGAGCGACTGCGCCGCCATGCAGTATATTGCGCCCTATGCGGGCTGCGCGATTGCGGAGCAGTTTATGTATGACGGCAAGGACGCGCTCATCATCTATGACGACCTAAGTAAGCACGCTGTCGCTTACCGCGCCATGTCGCTGCTGTTGCGCCGTCCGCCGGGACGCGAAGCGTACCCGGGCGACGTGTTCTACCTGCACAGCAGGTTACTTGAGCGCGCCGGACATTTGAAGGATGAGCTGGGCGGCGGGTCACTAACGGCACTCCCCATTGTGGAAACGATGGCGAGCGATATTTCAGCCTACATTCCCACCAATGTCATCTCCATTACGGACGGGCAGATTTATCTTGAAACAGAGCTTTTTCACGCGGGCGTGCGGCCTGCCGTCAACGTCGGCCTTTCTGTTTCGCGCGTTGGACGCGCGGCGCAGAGGAAGGCCATGCGCAAGGTTTCAGGCAAATTGCGCCTGACGCTTGCACAGTACCGAGAGCTGCAGATTTTCGCACAGTTCGGTTCGGATATCGATCCGACGACGAAGCGCATTTTAGACGACGGCGATCGGCTCTCCGAAACCTTGAAGCAAAAGCAGCATGAGCCGCTCTCGCTTTGCGAGCAGGTGCTGCTGCTCTTGTGCGCCACAAGCGACGTCATCAAGAAGATTCCCGTAAGCGCGGTGCGCTCCTTCAACGCGGGGCTGATCACCTTTGCGCACCGGGAATATGAGGACGCTATGTGCGAGGTGGAAAATACCTTTGACCTGACGGACGAGACCCGGCAGGTGCTCCTATCCTGCGTAAAGGACTATGCGGACAGCATAAAGGCGGTGTAGCATGCCCAGCATGAGCGATATCCGCTTCCACATCAAAAGTGTGAAGCAAACACGGCAAATCACAAACGCCATGCATCTTGTTTCGGCTGCGCGCATGCGCCGGGCCTTGCGGGGCATTGAGCAGAACAGGCTGTATTTTTACCGCGCCGTGGACGCCATGCAGGATATCCTCTCGCACACGGTGGATACCACCCATCCGTACATCAAAATGCGTGAGGACGCAAAAAAGGCCGCCTATATCGTGGTGGCGGGTGAAAAGGGCCTTTCCGGCTCCTACAACCACGACGTGCTCTCTCTTGCGGACAAAAGCATGGCGAGGCGGGATGTGGCCTTTGTGTATACCGTGGGCAATGTCGCCACCGCGCACTTCGTGCGCCGCGGCGTTACGGTAAACGAAAACTTTGCCCATATTGCGGAGGACCCAACCGTCAACACCGCGCGCAGGATGGTGACGCTGCTTCTGGAGATGTACGATAAGGGCGAGATCGACGAAGTGCGCATTGTGTTTACGCGCTTTGTCAATTCCCTGGTGCATGAACCGACGGATACAAAACTCCTGCCGCTGGAGCTTTCGGACTTTGTACCCGACCACGCTGTGCCGGAAACCAGGACGGAGATGCTCTACGATCCGTCCCCGCTTGAGGTATTTGAGGCGCTTGTCCCGCAGTTTATGATCGGTTATATCTACGGCGCAATGGTCAACGCCTACGCAAGCGAAAATTATTCGCGCATGGCTGCCATGGAAAATGCCACCCGCAGCGCCGATGAAATGATTGAAAAGCTCACCCAGCAGTACCATTCCGTTCGCCAGCTTTCCATCACCAATGAGCTTGCGGAGATCGTAAGCGCAGCGAACGCATTTGACCCGGAAGAAAGGTGAACAGCATGACTGAAAAGGATTTTCGGGGTTCTATTGTAAAAATAGCCGGGCCTGTGCTTGACGTCCGGTTTGAAAAGGGGTTTGAGCCTGTGCTCAATACGCTTTTGAAAACCGAGACCGAGCCGCCCATCCATATGGAGGTTGCCCAGCACGCGGGCCCGGGTGTTGTGCGCGCCATCGCGCTCGAAGCGACGGAGGGCCTGTGCTGCGGTACGTCCGTGTTCAATACCGGCGGCGGCATTTCCGTGCCGGTCGGTGAAAACGTACTGGGCCGCGTCATTGATTCATTGGGAAGGCCCATCGACGGCAAGGGTGAGATCGAAGCGCCCAGGCGCGCCGTACATCAGCCGCCGCCGTCGTTCGTCATGCAGCGCCCTTCCACCACGCTCTTTGAAACGGGCATCAAGGTTATCGACCTGCTGGCCCCGTACCCTGTGGGCGGCAAGATCGGCCTGTTCGGCGGCGCGGGCGTGGGTAAGACGGTGCTCATCATGGAGCTGATGAACAACATCGCAAAGAACCGCGGCGGCTATTCCGTATTCACCGGCGTTGGCGAAAGAAGCCGCGAAGGTACGGAGCTGATTGAAGAAATGCATGAGTCCGGCGTTATCAAGCGCACGTCGCTCGCCTTCGGGCAGATGAACGAGCCGCCGGGATCGCGTATGCGCGTGGCGCTTGCGGGCCTCACGATGGCGGAATACCTGCGCGATGAAATGCACCAGGACGTGCTGCTCTTTATTGATAACATTTTCCGTTACATACAGGCGGGCAACGAGGTTTCGGCGCTTTTGGGCCGCATGCCGTCCGCTGTCGGCTACCAGCCCACGCTTGCGACGGAGCTTGGCGATCTGCAGGAGCGCATCGCAAGTACGCCGCGCGGCTCCATCACCTCCGTGCAGGCCGTTTATGTGCCTGCCGACGATTTGACCGACCCCGCGCCCGCGACCATCTTCTCACACTTAGACGCGACGACGGTGCTTTCCCGCTCCATTGCGGAAATCGGCATTTACCCTGCGGTCGATCCTCTCGCGTCTACCTCCCGCATTCTGGAACCCGCCATCGTGGGCGAGCGGCACTATTCTGTGGCGCGCCGCGTGCAGGAGTGCCTGCAGCGCTACCACGAACTGCAGGATATCATCGCTATCCTTGGTATGGATGAGCTGTCCGATGAAGACAAGCTCACCGTTTACCGCGCGAGAAAGCTGCAGAACTTCCTTTCCCAGCCGCTGCATGTTGCGGAGAACTTCACGGGAGAGCCGGGTCGCTTTGTCACGCTGGACCAGACCGTTTCCGGATTTGCGGACATCGTGGACGGCAAGGTGGATGAGATTCCCGAATCCGCATTCCTGATGTGCGGCACCCTTGACGAGGTACGCGAAAAGTACAGGGAGATGCAACAACATGCCTAAACCGTTCCGCCTGATGGTTTTAACGCCCGAGCGCGAATTTTATAATGGAGAAGCATACTCCGTGACGGTGGAATCCATCGGGGGGCGGCTTGGCGTATTGGCCGACCATGTCCCCATGGTAACGGCGCTGACCGTTGGCGAGCTTTCCATCCGCACAGCGCCCGATGAGGCAAAGACCGCGTTTCATTCCGAAGGCTTTATGGAGGTACGCACGGATGGCGTGATCATCCTCTGCCAGGCGTGCGAATGGCCCGAGGAGATCGACGCCGTGCGCGCGCAGCAGGCGGAAGAGCGCGCAAGGGCGCGCCTGAGCCATCCCGCGAGCGAGACCGCTTCCTCCCGTTCCAATGTCGCGCTGATGCGCGCCCTCACACGGCAGAAGGTGAAGGGC
>JAEYLA010000252.1 GCA_023461495.1 Bacillota bacterium
TCATAACGGCCTCCTGTTGCAGACAATACTGGATGTAGGTTGTCCGCCATGCGTTGTATTCATGTAATGACCAATGTGTTGCCGCCCGCGCGTTTTGCGCGGTAGAGGCGCTCGTCCGCAACTTTGATCAAGTCTTCGTATGTGGAACTAGGAAATTCGCATTGCGATGCGCCGCCGATGCTGAGCGAAAACGACAGCGCCGGATATTCCGCAAGTATAAGCGCCTGCACCTGCCCTAACAGCCGCTGCATGCGTGCAATGAATGTCTCGTGCGGGATTTTGCTCATCAAAATCAAAAATTCATCCCCGCCATACCGGATCACGCAATCTCCGTTCTTGGGGCGTATATTGTTGTGGAACAGGTTGGAAAGCGCAACGAGCACCGCGTCCCCCGCGGCGTGTCCATAGGTATCGTTGATGCGCTTGAAGTGGTCCAGATCGATCAATGCGAAAGAGCATTCCGGCGTGTCGGCAAATTTGTCGATCATCCGGGAACGCTCCATAAAAAATCTGCGGTTGTAGGCGCCGGTGAGGGCGTCCGTATAAATCGCGCTGTTATGCGCAAGGATTCTCTCTATAAACGCATTGTGCCCGAAAGCGCCCAGCAGGACTTCATCCTTGACATGATAGACAATTTCGAGCACCAGCTCCTGCCCGTCTACAACGATATATTTGGAGAGCACGTTGTAGATTTCCTGATCGATAAACTCATACTTTGTTTTGCGCGCCCTGTCGACGAGCGCACTGATGGAAACGCAGTGTTCGCAGCGCTGCTCCTTGTTCCAGACCGCATAGCAGGCGTATTCCCCGGCCACGGGTATTGTTTGGCCCGGAGGAAACGAGTACGCAATCGTGCGGGACGGGTCTACCACGCGGACAATATCATACACGACGCTGAGCGCCTCGATGGCGCGGCGGATTTCATCATAGGTGTAGGTATCCTTCATAGGCGATCCACATCACTCCTGATCCATACAATTATGAAAAGTATACCATATCTTTCAATATGATACGAAAATTCTTTATTGTGTAATTGTATATAAAAAAGCGGCTGCAAAAAGCAGCCGCTCATGCAGCAGATCGTTACGCGTCCTTGAACGCCTCGTAGATCGCGCGCATGGCGGTGGGGAACTCATCGCTTTCCACACCGACGATGATGTTCATTTCGCTCGATCCCTGGTCGATCATGCGGATGTTGACGCCGGACTTTGCAAGCGCGCCAAAGAGCTTTGCCGCAATGCCGATGGAGTGCACCATCCCACGGCCGACGGTGGCAATCAGGGCGAGATTATCATGGATCTCCACGCTGTCGGACTCACAGACCGCCATCAGTTCGTCAAGCACGGCATTGCGCTTGCCTTCCAGCTGGGAGTCGGCAAGTACGACGGACATCGTATCAATGCCTGTCGGAATGTGCTCAAACGAGATGTTGTGGTTTTTAAGGACGGAGAGCACCTTGTAGCCAAAGCCCACCTCGCTGTGCATGTTGTCCTTTGCGATGGCAATGACAGTAAAGCCCGTACGCCCGGCAATGCCCGTGAGCCTGCCGCCAACGAGCGGCTTGCCGTCGTCATCCGGAATAATGAGCGTGCCGGGTTCGTCCGGCGCGTTGGTGTTGCGCACGTTGATGGGGATACATGCCTGCCGCACGGGGAAAATGGAATCCTCATGCAGCACGGTAGCGCCCATATAGGCAAGCTCACGAAGCTCCGAATACGTGATGGTGCGGATGGGCTTGGGATCGTTGACGATGCGGGGATCGGCCATCAGGAAGCCGGAAACATCCGTCCAGTTTTCATAGAGGTCCGCATTGACGCCGCGCGCCACGATGGCGCCCGAAATATCGGAACCCCCGCGCGGGAATACCTTGATGCTGCCGTCGGGCAGCGCGCCATAGAAACCGGGGACGGTAATATTGCGCTTGCCCGCAATCTTTTCCTGCATGAGCGCCTGGGTGGCTTCCGCATCAAATTTGCCCGCAGAGGTAAAGCGGATGATTTCCGCGGCGTCCACAAATGTAAAGCCAAGGTAATCGGCAAGCAGCAGGCCGTTGAGATATTCGCCGCGGCTTGCCGCGTAATCCGCGGACGCGCCGTGCTTGATATCCGCCCACACAATCTGCAGATAAGGGCGGATGTCGATGGTCAGCTCCAGCTCCTGTGCGATGTCGATATACCGCTGCGCGATGATGTCAAACACTTCTTCAAAATGCTCGCCAGTGCTTGCAAGCGTTTGGCAGCGGTAAAGAAGATCCGTAATTTTTTCATCCTTGTACGTTCGCTTTCCGGGTGCAGACGGTACGACAAACAGGCGTGCTTCATCGGCAAGCATAATTGCCTTTACTTTGCGGAATTGTGCGGCATCGGCTAAAGAGCTGCCGCCAAACTTTGCGACCTTGACCTTCATGTAGGTTGTTCTCCTCCGTTACGGTAAAATTTTCCTGCATTCCATATAATATCGCTTCTCACAGGCTTCGCCCATTGAGAAGGTTTTTCGGGGGAGCGCACCGTCATATACAACGGTGGGGAACAGCTCGCTCTTTTTCATAGCGGGCAGCAAAAAGCCTACGGTATCGGGCTTTTGCGCAAGGGTCTTGACGACGTCTTCGCCGTGGATATAATCCAGCTCGCTGTGCAGGAATTCCTTTATCAGCGCATCAATCGCATTCTGGAGCGTGCCCACGCTCAACTGCTGCTTAGGGGTTCTCACCACAAAGTAACCCTGCCGTGTGCCGTGAAAGAACGGCAGCACGTGTGCGCCCGCCTGCGCCTCTGTAGCAGAATATTCCAAATCCTTCTCATTGGCGCAATAACGGACAACGACATCCCCGTTTTCTTTTTTCAAAAGCTCCGTCAGGCGCTCGATGGCCCTTTCAGGTGGTATACCAAAAAGCACACGATGGATGGGCTCGAACACGATACCTTTATCATGCACGTTTTCAAGCTCCACCAGCGCATAGCGCGCGGGGTGGTTTTCCTGCTCCACCGGGGAAAGCGTCTTTTTGATATTTTCCCAAGCCGCCTTTGCGGTAGCAAAGGAATGGTTGCCGTCCCCCATTGCAAACAGCAGCGGCGCGTGGCCTTCGCCATATTTTGCGGCAAACGCGGCCTTATCCGTAAGCGCTTCGAGCGCCTTGAGCGCGGCGCTGATGTCTTCGCTGCCGCTTACAAGATGACCCGTAACGTGCCCGCCGCCCTTCATGAGATCCGTATCATATAAGAGCTGCATGCCCGCAGTCTTTGCAGCAAGCGGCTCAATGACCGTACGGTCAGGATCGTCAATAAGCACGAGGATGTGCGGCAATTCGAGCGGCGCGCCCTCGCGGATGCGCAGGCGCGGCGGAATGCGGTCCACAATGGTGCCTTCCGTGGCGCGTATGAGCGTTGTGGCGCCCTTATTGTAATCATAGTGTTCCAAGTCAAGGGCAAGCACGAGACCAAGGCGTTCCTTGCCTTCTGCCTGGCGGTGTACCAGCACAAAGCCTGTCCCCTGCTCTTCCAATATGCCGTTTTGCATATACTTGCGCATTGCTGCCTGAATATCCGCAATGCGTTCCGTCTCGCCGGGCTGGTTCAGGTATGCTTCAGGAAGAATGAGGCTGAGTGTAGAGGGATGTTCGCCAATATATGCTGCCGCTTCTTCCCAATACTCCTTCTGAGAGGTGAACTGGTCACAGGCGACCACGGCCCATTTTGAAAAATCCGTTTGGGACTTGGGAAGGAGCACATTGGGCACCTGGACGCCTATGGGGTTCGGGTATTGGTTCATACGTCTACCTCCGGTGATGTTCTTTGGCCGCGCGGCCAAGATCGCAAAACCTCATCGCCTCTATATGGGCGTTAAATTTAGCAGAGCTCGGGGTCCAGGCAGAATGTACGCACGCGAAGCATGCCTTCAATCTGGTTCAGGCGGGCGTGCGCTTGGGTGGGCAGCGGATTGTCAAGATCAAGGATCGAGTATGCGATGTCCTTGCGGCTCTTGTTAATCATATTGGTGATGTTGCCGTCTGCCGCCGCGATTACCGCAGTAATCTGCCCGACCATGTTGGTAATGTTGCGGTGCAGTGCGCATACGCGGTAGGAGCCGGAAGGGGCCATTACGCATTGCGGCAGATTGACGCTGTTGTTGATGTTGCCGTAGGTCAGGTAATCGTCAAGCGCACGCGCCGCCATGCGCGCGCAGTTTTCCTCGCTTTCGGGCGTGGTCGCGCCAAGATGCGGCACACAGATGACGCCCGGGCGGTTGAGGAGCTCCGCCTCCGGAAAATCCGTGACATAACGGAAAAGCGCTTTAGAGTCTATGGCGGCGAGTACCGCCGCGGTATCCACAAGCTCGCCGCGCGCAAGATTTAATAGGATAGCGCCCGGCTTCATGAGTGCGAGCGCCCGGGCATTGATAAAATGCTTTGTAGCGTCCATCAGGGGAACGTGAATGGTCACATAATCGCAATGCGGCAGGATTTCCTCCAGGGAGCCTGCGCGGCACACGGTGCGCGAAAGACCCCATGCGTGCTCCACGGAGATAAACGGATCATACCCGTAGACCTGCATGCCGATGGCGTCCGCATCGTTTGCAACCATAACGCCGATCGCGCCAAGCCCAATGACGGCGAGTTTTTTGCCATACAGTTCGCTGCCCACGAATTTGCGCTTGCCCTGCTCCACCTGCAGCGCGATATCGTCTCCGGATAGTCCGTTCGCCCAAGCGACGCCTTCTAGCACATTGCGCGAGGCCAGCAGCATGCAGCAAATCGCAAGCTCCTTTACGGCGTTGGCGTTTGCGCCCGGGGTGTTGAACACCGCAACGGCGGCGTCCGTGCATACCGAAACCGGAATGTTGTTGACGCCCGCGCCCGCGCGGGCAATAGCCAGCAACGAAGGATTGATCGGCCTGTTCCTGCAATCCGCACTGCGCACCAAGATGGCTGCGGGGTCTTCTTCATGGTCTGAAACCGCATAGCGTTCCGGCTTAAGAGCCTCGTAGATGGCGTCCGATATGGCGTTGAGCGTAAGAATATGCTGCATATCTGATAACCTCTTTAGAAAATATTTTCCCGCGTCAAAGACGCGTAGGATACAACGCTATGCATGAAACGATGCATGAAGGCTGCACATGCGGAGCAGGAATGGCCCCAAAAGGGCAATCCCCCACATATTAATAGCATTATACTGCCTGGGGGGTGATTGCGCAATCCGTTGATTTCCCCGGCGACGGTAACCTGTACAGCGTTCACGCTTCCCCGGCGGCGGTCATACATTAAATCATGGCACAACTACCAAGGCAGGAGGTGGCGTTCGGCATGGTCTGTGTTTTCGATCCGGCGGCAGGAGAATGGATCATGCGGGACCCAAGGCCGGAGGAACCCATGCCGGGCAGTGCGCGGGGACTTTTAACCGTGCGGGCGTTTCGGGGGAAGAGTGTTTCCCCGCTTCTTTGGACAGATCTTCGTGCGATTTTAGCCGCGGAGGAACTGTTGCATGTTTCAAAGCAGCCTGTGCGCTATGCGTTCCGGCGCGTATCGGAGGGCTCTCATGTGGGGCAATCCCCGCACTATGCAGGGCTTGCATTTGATATCGGGTACCGGCTTGACGGCGCAACGCAGCTTTCTATTGCGCGCCATGCACTAAGCCGGGCAGGATTTGGGTACGTGGAACCGCTGTTTACAACGCCCGGCTGGGTGCATGCGGAAAACCGCATATTGCCCCCGGCCAGTCTTTGCGGCGGATATCCATGTTTAAAGCAGGGGATGCGCGGCGTGCATGTGTTTGTGCTGCAGGACGCGCTGCTTGTGAAGGGCTGCGGTTCCGGCGGGCTGACAGGATGCTTCTCTCCTTCCACGGCGGCGGATGTGCGGCGTTTCCAGCAGGAAAGCCACCTGCCGGTGACGGGTGTTGTAGATGGAGCGACCTGGCAGGCGCTCATGCCGCGGGAATAAAAAATTGCAATAAAAAAGAGGGCGGCAGCCCTCTTTTTTATTGCAAACAAATAAATTTATAGGTCGATGCCCTCAATTTGCATCGGCTGATTCAAAAGCGCCTCAAAGCGCATCCGGTAAATATCCGGCTCGCCGCTGGTATGGAACGAAACGCTGCCAATGCCCTGTGTGTTATCAAGCTCCTGCTCAACAAGTAGCTGGCGCATGGCTTCCGCCGCTGTCCGTCCGCCGTCAAAGAAACAGGGAACGCCTTTAAAATGCTCCGCGCAATACGCGGCAAGCTGGCTCTGGAAAAACAGGTAATGCGTGCAGCCAAGTACAACGGCATCCACACGCGCGCCCTCATAGGGGGCAAGGGTTTCATAGAGGATATCCGCATAATCATCCGGCCCAAATCGGCTTTCTTCCACACGGCGCACAAATTCCGCGCTGCAGGGGATATTCTTGACACGGTTCGGGTCGGGCAGGGACGCGTGCAGCGCAAGATATCTTGGATGCGTGGCGGTCGCGCGGGTTGCCATCATCAAAATAATGCCGTCCCCCGGCGTTTCGGCCGCAGCCACAATGGCGGGCTGTATGCCGACGATGGGGATGGAAAACTCCTGCTGCAATGCGGGCAGCGCAACGGCGGTAGACGTATTGCACGCAAGAAGCACGGCCTTTACGCCCTGCATCATAAAATAGCGGATTGCGTTGTTGGAAAGCGAAAGAATCTCCTCTACGGTGCGCGAACCGTAGGGCGCGTTCAGATTATCCCCATAATAAAGAAAATCTTCCTTCGGAAGCATATGTAAAGCCTGGCGCAGTGTGGATACACCGCCCAAGCCGCTGTCGAATATGCCGATGGGACTTTTATCCATGGAATGCCTCCAGTTGATGGGTTTCAACCGCGCGCATTGCACGGCAACCATATCATATTACACCGTATCCATGAAAAATGCCACCCTTTTCATAGTGGATTACAGCAATTGGGAAATGCAAGGAACCGCGGGCGGCGCAATAGGGCTTATGTCTCTGGAGCGGGCTCGGTTGCGGCAGGCGTTTCCGATGGCGGTTCGGTCGGTACCGGCGTCGGCGATGCGGCCGGTACAGGCGTTGGGGTGATGACCGGCGCAGGTTCGGGTTCAGACGGTCTTGGCGTACGTCTGGGCGTAGGGGAGGGCGTGGGTTCGGGCGTCGGCGATGCGGTCGGCCGCGGTGTGCGCCTTGGCGTGGGGGAAGGCGTAGGCGACGGCGTGACCGTCGGCGTAGGAGAAGGGGTGGGCGTGGGCGAAGG
>JAEYLA010000253.1 GCA_023461495.1 Bacillota bacterium
CTCTGCAAAATCCCGCTGAAGTGCGGGTGGGCAATACCGCTGCCGATATCCTCTGAAAACAGCAGGCTGATGAGCCAGGATTTTTTGGTGACCAACGCGCGCGCGTTGGTATTGGGCATATAGTCCATGTCTTTTGCCGCCTGCAGCACAACCTCCCTGGTTTTGCTGCTCACGCCCACATAATTGTTAAATACTTTGGAAACCGTTGCAGCGCTCAAACCAGTCTTTGCCGCAATGTCATATATTGTGACCACTATACTGCCCCTATCGCGTCAATTATCTGGTTCATTGTACCGCAAAAAAACCGGTTTCGCAATCAGGCGTGATACGTGAACGAAAGAAAATCCGCGTATGCCGTCTTATTGCACATATCCACGCAGCACATCCCGACAAACGCGCCGGTAAAACCGGGGGGCGTTGCGTATTCGTCCGAAAGTTTCGCCGCATCAACCCGGCACGGAATTTCGTGATACAGGCTGCCGTCCGATGAATAGGAGAATGCGCCATAGCGCCCGTTCATCGAAACTTTCAGAAACACCTCGTCGCCAACGGGAATTTCGCGGTCCCCCATTGGCATGGAAAATTGGAATTTATCAAACGCCAGGATGCCCAGCGTCTTGCAGCCACGTGCTTCATCGTACGCAACCCGCAGGAAATACTGGTTCTCTTCATTATAACGGTAAATAAGCCCCGCCATCTGCTGAAAATGATTGAACGGGAAGCGAAACGCCGTGACCGCTTCAAAGCTGAAATCGCACTGGCGGCGCGCCAGCAGGTTCTGGTCATGCCGGGATGCGATGGACTCGCCTCCGTACAGCCTAAGCGCTCCATCCAAAATCTCGTATTTTGCGGGCGTACGCAGGGATAAAAAGTCCATCTGAAAGGCTTTTGACGCAAAGTCATACTGCGCGGTCTTTGCCTGCGTTGCCTCTCCGTATCCGGTAAAGGCCTTGGGCGGAACCATCGTGCCGTTTTTCAGGTATGGCCAATCCCGCTTCCAGACAATTTCACCGATTGCGGTCTCCCGCCCCAGCGGGCAGGACATGGTGCGGTCAATCGGCCGGCCGCACAAAAACGCCGTCCACCAGCGGCCATCCGGCCCCTCGCAGATGCTGCCATGCCCTGTTTTTTGCAGATACGCACCCGGCGCATTCTGAGTGCTGACAAGGTAGCTGTGCGGGTGTACCTCATACGGGCCCCAGATGTCCTTTGCGCGGCAGACAGACTCCGCATGCTCATAGGAAGTGCCACCCTCGGCGCACAGGAGGTAGTAGTAGCCGTTTCTCTTATAGATGTGCGGACCCTCTACAAGGCCCCTTGGCGTACCGCGAAATATCTTGCGGGTTGAGGAAGCGGGCTTCCATGTCACCGGATCAAGCTCGGTGAGCAGGATGCCGGAGAACCTGGCGTCCCCCGCTTTGCGGTAATCCCACTCCATATTCACAAAATACTTTTTCCCATCGTCATCATGGAACAGCGAAGGATCAAACCCCGAACTGTTGATATAGACAGGATCGCTCCACGGGCCGGTGATTGCAGGCGCCGTCGTTATATAATTGTGCGTATCCTTGAACGGGTCCCTGGCCCAGGTCTTGACATCCGTATACACAAGGTAGAATATGCCGTCCCAATAGCTCAGGCATGGCGCCCATACCCCGCCGGACTGCGGGTTGCCGCGCATATCGAGAAGCCGTTTTTCGTTGAGCGGATACGCGGTCGTTTCCCAATTGGCGAGATCTTTTGAGGCAGAAATCGATACGCCGGGAAAATATTCAAACGTTGAATTCGCCACATAAAACGTGCCGTCCACACAAATCATGCTCGGGTCCGGATGGAACCCGGTCAATACTGGATTCTTTATCAATGAAAATCACCCTACCGTTCAAAAATTCTTATTCCTTGAGCGCGCCCATGGCCATGCCGTTGATGATGTATTTGGAGAAGATCGCATACACGATGATGATGGGAACAATGGAAACCGCAAGCCCCAGATAAATGCTCCCATATTCCGTACGGTAGGTATCCCCGCGCAAGGTTGAAACCATCATGGGCAGCGTATACAGCTTTGTTTTGGAAATCATGATAAATGGCGTAAACAGGCTGTTCCATGACCCGACAAACGAGAAGATGCCGAGCGTAAACGCGCCCGGCGCTGCAAGCGGCAGCATGATGCGGTTGAAGGTGGCAAATTCCCCGCATCCGTCGATGCGCGCGGCGTAAATCAAATCCTTGACCACGACCGATTCCAGATACTGCTTTGCAAAGAAGATGGCCGTTGGCGAAGCGATGGCCGGCAAAATCAGCGGGATATAGGAGTTTGTCAGCTTCAATGCGGACATGTACTGGAAATAGCCGATGATGGACGCCTGCATTGGGATGAGCACCAGAACTAGAATTAAATTATACATTGGCCGTTTGAGTTTGAAGTGATACACCTCAAGCCCATAGGCGGCAAGCATGCTGAAGTATACCGTGAGCACCGTAGAAGTTGCCGCAATGAACAGGCTGTTCCAGAAGCCCTGAAGCAGGTTTAGCCCCCGGTTTGCAAGGTTGTTCCAGTTGATCACCATATTTTTACCGGGCAGTATGCTCAAGCCCTGCTGGATTTCAGGCGTAGAACGCGTGGCGTTGATAATCAGGATATAGAGCGGCACCACGCAAATGAGCGTAATGATGGCAAGAAGGATGTAGATGAGCACGCGCATCAGCTTTGTTTTATTGGCATATGTCATACTTTGACGTCCTCCTTCTTCTGCCGCGCAGCTGCTGCCTTTCGGCAGCTGCATCCTTATCCCGCAGCGCATAGAAGATCCCCAGCGCAACAACGCTTGTAATCACGAATATCATCACGCCCACGGAAGCGGCGGAGCCGATCAAGCCCTTGGTGCTGTTGAGCTTCATATACATCAGCACGTTCATCGTCATGACCGAGCCGTTGGGCGCGCCGCGCCCGCCCGAGATCATGTAGGGGATATCCCACATCTGCATGCCGCCCACAAGCGACGTCACCAGTGTGTAAATGAGCACCGGCTTTAAAAGCGGCAAGGTAATATTGCGGAACATCTGGCCGCTTGACGCGCCATCCATCATGGCGGATTCATACAGCGAGGGGGAAATGGAGGTCATCCCTGCCATCAGCAGGATGATGGTGGAGCCAAACCACATCCACCATTGGATGAATATGACAATGCCGCGCGTGGCCCATTCATCCAGAAAGAAATTGAACGCTTCCGGAAGAATGCCGCCCCGCACCAAAATCTGATTGACCGGCCCATAGAACGAGAAGAAGTTGAAATAGAGCACCGCAATCGTCGCTGGCATCAGAAGGTTGGGCAAATAAAACAGCGCCCGCCAGAACCCGACCCCGCGTATCCGGAGCCTGAGGTTGGTAAACCACACGGAGAGCAGCATGGCGATGCCCAGCTGCGGAATAAAGTTCAGCATCCAGATGATCCATGTATTGCCGAGGGCTTTTAAGAAAAACGCATCGGCAAACAGCGCCTTAAAATTCTCAAGCCCGATGAAATCGCCGGAATTCTTGACCATGAGCATTTTATCGGTCAAGCTTAAATAGAACGTGTTGATGAGCGGATACAATCCGAATATCAGGAATCCTAAAATGAACGGAATCAAAAAAATATATCCATAATGGTTCTTTTCGATCCCCATCGCCCGCTTTTTCGGGAGAGTTGCCTGCGTCCCTTCCAAAGATGATACCTCCTTTTTTCAAATAGGAGAGCTTCTTCATATAATATTCTTCATTTTATTGGGAAAGCCTGCGGCACAGCGCCGCTATGCCGCAGACTTCCGTAGGAGGACCAGAGTCTTTTAGTACCGTTCTATTCCACAATGAGATCCGGCAGCGCGTTCTTCACAGCGTCCTTCAATGCCTGCATGGCTTCTTCCTTCGTGCTGTTGCCTGCGGCATAGTTGGTCAATACGTCAACCAGCGCGCGGTCCACCGCATCGTCAATGCCCTGCATCAGCTTGGCGCTGACAGCGGGCGCAGCCTCCGCAAAACCCTTGTAGGAGTTCTGGCCGTTGAGGAATTTGCTGGTGTCGGAGCTGTCAAACTGCGGGAGGATCTCCTCCACCACCTTCTGGCTGGAGACGAAGTCGCCCGGGGCCTGCGCAAGCTCATCGCCAACGCTCGGATCAATCTTCTTGAGATATTCGTTCGTATAGGTGCCCAATGCCCAGTTCTTGAGGGTGTCCTCATTGAGCGCTACGAACTTGACAAATTCTTTTGCAAGCTCGGGGTTCGCCGCATCCTTCATGGCGCCAACCCAGGTGCCGCCCCACTGGTACGGCATGGGACCGGTGATGCAGGCCCAGTCGCCCGAGGTGTCCTTGCCGCTTGTCACGCCATCGGCTTCTCTCGGCGTGGCGTTGGGGGCAAGCACATACGGGAGGCCCCATGTGGGGAGGAAGTAGCAGAATACCTGTTTGGGATTTCCCTGTGCGTCCATCAGGGAGTCGTTCATACCGGCAAACCAGCCTTCCTGCCACTGTACGGCCTGCGCTTCATAGCCGTTCTGCCGGAAGGTCTTAGCGACTTCAAAGAGCTGGTCGATGCTCGGGTCAATTACAAACTTGCCATCCACATCCCAGGGCTGCTGGCGGTTGGGATAGTAGATCTTTGCAAAGTCCATGGGGGAGCAGACCATGTAGGTGTTGCCGCTGGATTTGTCATGCACGGTCTTTGCCGCTTCCGTAAACTTGTTCATATCGGAAAGGATGCCCTGCATCTTGGCGGGATCGTCCGTGCCAAAGTATTCCTTTGCGAGGCTGCGGCGGTAGAACAACGCGCCCGGCGTCGCCTGATAAGAGAACGCCTTTGTGATGCCGTCAAACGTGCCGACGTCGATGGTGGACTGATAGGTGCCCAATTCCTTTGCAATGGGCAGCAGATCGTTGAGGTCCATCAGGAAGTCGCTCTCAACGTAGGATTTTACAAAGGACGCTTCGAGCGCAATGGCGTCGGGAACTTCCCCGCTGGCAATGGCGGCTTGGATCTTGGTCTGGAACTCGCCGTTGGTCATGGGCACCATGACATATTCGACCTCCACACCCGGGTTCTTTTCTTTAAAGGCGGTTGCGAATGTTTTAAGCTCATTGGTGAACGACCAGATCACGAGCTTGCCGGTAAGGCCACCTTCTTCCGCGGGCGCTGCGGGCGCTGCGGGCGCGTTGGGTTCTGCGGGGGATTCGGGCGTGGTGTTTTCTGTGGGAGCCGCGGGCGTACAGCCAGCCAGCAGCCCAAGGACCATCAGGCAGGCCATTAAAACTGCAACGATCTTCTTCATGACTGTTCCTTCCTTCTTTATTTTGTTGAGAGAATTGAGAGAATGTTTCTTTGGGCACGCCAAGCAGGCGTATAGAGAAGTCTGGTGCACCTGCCCAAACCGTTTGTACCGCTTTGTACAAAGACTCTGTGTCCGCCGGGAAACAATATTTTCGCAAAAAGGTGTCTGGAGGATAATGACAGCAACGAGGAAAACTGAAATTGAGATTATTGACGAAATCGGTTTCTT
>JAEYLA010000254.1 GCA_023461495.1 Bacillota bacterium
TCGTTTGCATCGGCAAGAACTACTACGCGCACGCGCTGGAAATGCAGAGCACGCCGCCCGAGCAGCCGCTGATGTTTTTAAAGCCGTCCACCAGCGTTATCGGCCCTGAGGATGTGATCGTATATCCCCCGGACAGCGGCCGGGTCGATTATGAAGCGGAGCTTGGCATTGTCATTTCCCGCCGTTGCAAAGATGTGGCGGAGGACGATTTTCAGGATGTCATTTTGGGCTATACCTGCGTTAACGATGTCACGGCGCGGGACTTGCAGGCAAAGGATGGGCAGTGGACGCGCGCAAAAGGGTTTGATACGTTCTGTCCGATCGGCCCGTGGATTGAAACAGAGCTTGATCCGTTTTCCGTCAGGGTGGAGTCCCGCCTTAACGGCAGGGTATGCCAGAGCGAGAGTACGTCCATTATGATGCATAATGTGAAAAAGCTTGTTGCCTACATTACCCGTGTGATGACGCTGCTGCCCGGGGATGTGATTGCAACGGGAACACCCGCGGGCATCGGCCCCATGCAGGCGGGGGATTGGATCGAAGTGGAAGTGGAAGGAATTGGCGTGCTGCGCAACCGCGTAGAGCGCGAATGATGAAAATAGCAGGAGGCGCCGTTATGGAGTTTTCGTCCAAATTAAAAAGCAAAGAGGTAGACTCGTTGTTTGAATTGGTGCTCATGCTCCAGGATGAGGAGGAGTGCTACCGCTTCTTTGAGGACATCTGCACCATATCCGAGGTTCAGGCAATCGCGCAGCGCCTGGAGGTGGCAAAGCTTCTTAGAAGCGGCATCACATATCAGGAAATTGCCCAGCGGCTGGGCGCTTCCACGGCGACCATCAGCCGCGTCAACCGCTCCTTAAGCTATGGCTCGGGCGGCTATCAGATATTGCTTGAGCGCCTGGAAAAGAGCGGGGGCAAATAGATACTTTGGAGGTACCCCAATGGATGGCCTTTCTCTGCTGGCCGTAACGCATGAACTGCAGGTTCTTGTAAGCGGCAAAGTAGATAAAATTCAACAACCGGAACGCGATACCATTTTATTGACTATACGGGCGGGGGGCAGCAACTATCGGCTGCTCCTTTGTGCGCATCCCGAAAACGGCCGCGTACAGCTCACGGAAGCTTCCTATACAAATCCGCCGGAGCCGCCGACATTCTGTATGCTGCTGCGCAAGCGGCTTGCGGGCGGACGTCTGACTTCCGTTACGCAGCCCGGGCTTGACCGGGTGCTGCTCCTTTGCTTTGAAGCGCGGGATGAACTGGGAGACACCGTGACCCTGCAGCTTGTTGTGGAGCTGATGGGCAAATATTCCAACATTTGCTTCTTAAACCAGAATGGGCAGATCTTAGACTGTGTGCGGCATGTCAGCGCGGGCATGTCGAGTGTGCGCATCCTGCTGCCCGGTATCATTTATGCGCCGCCGCCCAAACAGGACAAACTCGACCCGCTGCAAGCCGGGGAAGAGGTGTTTTTTGCGGCGCTTTCCGGCCGCGGCGGCGTACACAAGCTGCTGTGCGTGCGGTTTTCCGGCCTCTCGCCGGATTGCGCGCGGCAAATGGCAGCGAGATGGTCCGGCGACACGGAACTGTATGCGGAAGCACTCTCGGAAGCGGATCGCAAATCGTTTGCAAAATTCCTGTACGGGCTGTACCAAGGCTTTGCGCGCGGGGCGTTTCGGCCTACGCTCGTTTACAACGAGTACCGTGATCCTGTTGCGTTCTATGCGTTTGAACCTTCGCATGGCGGGGAGCGGACAGTTGCGTTTGCTTCCATAAGCGTGGCGCTCGACAGCTTTTATGCCCAGCGGGACATTCTTGAGCGCTTTCGCCGCCGCAGCGCGTCGCTGCAAAGGACGCTCCAAAACCACTTGGAGCGCAATTATAAAAAGCAGGCGGTGTTTGAAACAGCGCTCAATCAAAACGAAGACCTTGAGGCGCTGCGCCTGAACGGAGAGCTTTTGATCGCGCACGCGCACCAGTTGAAGCGCGGCATGCAGCAGGCGAAGATTTTAAACTACTATCTGGATCCGCCGCAAGAAACGGTGGTGCCGCTTGATGAAAAGCTTTCTCCGCAGGAGAACGCCCAGCGTTATTTCAAGCGCTACCAGAAGGGCAAGGCGGCAAAGGCGCTGGCGGCCGAGCAACTGCGGCAGACCCGGGAAGAAACCGCGTATCTTGAAGGGCAGCTTGACAACCTGAACAAATGTGAGACCGATGTGGAGCTTATTGAAATCCGGGAAGAGCTGGTGCGCGAAGGCTATATGAAGCCTGAGAACAGCAAGGTGAAGACGCCCAAACACGTACCCTCAAAGCCCATGCGCATACGTTCTTCGGACGGGTTTGAAATTCTCATTGGACGCAACAACCAGCAGAACGACACCCTGACGCTGCGTATTGCCCAGAGCGATGATTTGTGGCTGCACACCAAGAACATCCCCGGCTCTCATGTTATCGTCAAAAGCGAGGGGGAAGTGCCGGAAACCACGTTATATGAGGCCGCCATGCTTGCAGCCTATTACAGCAAGGGCCGTACTTCTTCCTCTGTGCCGGTGGATTACTGCCCGCGCAAATACGTCAAAAAGCCCGGCGGGGCAAAGCCGGGCATGGTGATCTATGCCACCAACCGTACGCTGTATGTAACACCCGATGAGGCGGTTGTGAAAAAACTGGAACAAAATGCGGAATTCTGACATTCCGGTCGTCCTAGTGCTATACTATGCATGAGCGTCGGCTTGCTGCAAACGGAAAAGGTGCGCCCGACACGATCAGGCGCGCCTTTCTTTTTTTCCAAACAGCAGCGCAAGAAGGAAGGCTGCGGCCACCCCAAGCGCCGATGCAAACAGTAGTGCAAGCCCGGTCAGCGCGTTGACGACGTAATAGGGCGCTGATATGGGGGCAAGCGTTTGTGCCGCCGCGGGGGAGAAGGCGAGCATCAGGTACGCAATCGCCGCGGAGCAGATGCCATGCAGCAGCTTGATCGCAAGGTAACGGAGTGGTTTTTGGAAGGGGACAAACGCCATGGCCTGCACCATGATGCTAAGGCCGCCAAAGGAAATCAGGAATGTGCACAGCGGTACGGAGTATAGAATAGGTAAACCCGCTTTTGCGATACGGCTGCAGCCGCCCGTCATCTCGAGGAGGCCCATTAAAATACCCCTTGCGGGAGACGCGCCCGAGACATTTGAGAACGCTGCGTCCAGAGGCAGGGATAAAACGTCAAATACCTTAAGCTGGGTCAGTACCTCCGAGAGCACGAGGAAAAACACCACCGTGCCGCCGACCTTGAGCATATCCACCATGCCGTCCCCCATGCAGCGCGGCAGTATACGGTACAGCGGCTCCGCCTGCGTCAAAGGAACGCGGACGGGTTTGGAATAGGAAAGTGGCCAAAGGAAGCGAAGGAGAATTCCAATGAGGAACGCCCCGCCATAATAGGAAACGGCAAGCGGCGCAAACAGGCGGGGATTTTGGAACATACCGCTCGCGACAGCGCCCATCAAAAACATGGGGCTGCACAGGTTGCATACGGTGCCCAGGCGCTCGCATTCTTCCCCGGTGATGCTGTTTGAAGAAAGCAGCATGCCGGTAAGCCGCGGACCGGAAGGATACCCCGAAATACCGCCAAGCAGCATGAGCGGCACGGCGTACTGGGAAATCCTGAGGCGCTTTGAAATGGGATAAAAGAGGTTGGCCAGCAGTTGCAGCGCGCCGGTACGCTCCATCAGTGTGGCGCTGGCAAAAAACGGGAACAATGTGGGG
Organism: Bacillota bacterium; assembly: GCA_023461495.1. Lineage (GTDB taxonomy): Bacteria > Bacillota > Clostridia > Christensenellales > CAG-138 > JAEYLA01. The sequence goes on from JAEYLA010000254.1 coordinate 3,760, forward strand.
AGAAGAATCTCCCACCAGAGCGTCAGGCCTTCCTGTGCCGCAAGCATTGCGGGCCGTGAAAACAGCACGAGCAGGATACACAGAAGAAAAGCAAAAAAAGCGACGGCGCGTTTCATCAGTTACCTCCCCCGCCGCGAATGGGCAGCATGCCGGAATCGGGAACATAGTCCCTAACATGCTTATGTAGGAAGGAGAACATGCATGACGAAAAAGGTGGGCCTGGCGCTCGGGTCAGGCAGCGTCAAAGGCGTTGCGCACATCGGCGTGATACAGGTATTGGAGGAAAACGGGGTCCCCATTGATCTGGTGGCGGGATCGAGTGCCGGCGCAATTGTTGGCGCCATCTATTCCGTCGGTACGGACCTTTCCCTTCTCGGAAAATACTTTGAGGCAATCAACAGCCGTGATTTTATGGATATGACGGTGCCGCGCAACGGAAAAGGCGGCGTTGTCAAAGGCAACCGCATGCAGGAAATGGTACGCATCTTCACGCATGACAAGACCTTTTTAGAAACGCGTATTCCATTTATCTGTATGGCGGTGGATGTGGAGACAGGGGAATTGATCGCATTCCAAAATACGGATAAGAAGCTGCATGAATGCGTGCGCGCAAGCATGGCGATACCGGGCATCTTCATGCCGGTGCGTTTGGATGGAAGGCTTTTGGTGGATGGCGGCGTATTGGAGCGCGTACCCTGCATTCCTCTAAGGGAGGCGGGCGCGGATGTGGTGATCGGCGTGGATGTCGGCTACCGCGGGGAGGTGCAGCGCATAGAAGTGCCGACTGCCCGCGCGCTGTTTGACCGCTCTCGCGAGATCATGATGTGGCATATCACCCGCGCGCGGCAGGAATGCGCGGACATTGTGCTTTGCCCAAAGGTGCTGGATTTTATGAAGGGCTTCTCCAACAAGCACACGCAGGAAGGCATTGTCGAAGGCAGGCGGGTGGCGGAGGAAGCTTTGCCGCGTATCCTGGAAATTTTAGAGCAAAACGAAATCCCACTGCGCCAGAAAAAAACGCGTTAAGCTTTTATATGACGATGGGCGGGGCGGTGAAATCCCGTTGCGGCGTCTCCTGCTTTGCAAGAAGGGAATACACGTCATGCGCGCGGATATCCGTTTCAAGCGTGAGCTGCGCCGCGGCGGGAAGGTTTGCGATATCGGAACGGCGCATCACAAGCGGAAGCGTATGCCTGTTGCCAATGGCGGAAAGCAGGCTGCGCGCGCTACGCTTAAACCCAAGTACCCTCAGGTATAGGCCGTCTTCTGAAAACGCGGTGTGCGCAAGCGGCTTTTTGATGCCGAGCAGCGCGCACGCGCAGATGCGCTTGCACCGGGCAAGCGTATAGCGCTTGCTCTTTAAAAGGCAAAACAGCTCCGCTGTCGTGCGCGCCTCGCGCGAGGCGCGGTACAATACATTTTCAAACCCTTCCTGTACATCGGGGAGGGCTTTCATTTCCTCCGCGTTCATCATGCGCAGCGCATAGAGCATCATGGGTTCCGCGTCCGCCATGGTGACGCAGTGGATGCCGCCGAGCTTAAAATACCCGCCCACATACATCGGCATGCCCTCATAGGCGCTTTCATTGCAGCAGCAAAGCGCTTCGCGGATCGCCGTGGCGCTCGAGAACGCGCCGGAAAGCGCCACATCGTTGTAGCCCGCGCCTACCCGATGGATGGCCACAGGCTCCGCTTCGGGGGCATATTGCTGTAAAAACCGTACATATTCCATGCCTAATATGCTGTTGGGGGTGCTGAGCGCTTTTAAAAGCACCTGCGGCGCGCCGCAGGATTCCAGTGCGTCATAGCGCGCGCGGGGGTAGGATTTTCCGAGGGAAAGCTGTGTCTTCAGTGCCTCACGGAAGGCAGGCGGCTCGCTTTTGAGCGCTTCGGCCGCCTTTAAAAGGTCATCCGTTTCCGGCGTTTCGCTGCCAAAGCACAAATAGTCGAGCACGCCGGTACCGGCAAGCACGCGCACGCCCCCTGCGGCAAACCGTTCCGCACTGGAGATGGCGCATACTGTGGGCAGTTCGAGCACAAGATCCGCGCCCGCAAGCAGCGCCCATTGCGCGCGGGTATATTTATCCGCGATCGCGGGCTCGCCACGCTGCACATAATCCCCGCTCATTACCACAATGATATAATCGCACTTTGTAACCTCCCGCGTACGTTCCATGTGATACACATGTCCATTGTGCAGGGGATTGTATTCGGCTATGATGCCTGCGACGTGCATTTTGGATAGTTCCTTTCATTTATTTTATAGATTTTAACACATATATTGTTGGCAATTATCAAACCCGTGCGTTTTGATGGAAAAATTATTGGATTCTTGGTTCCGAAAGGGGGAAGAGTGTGATATAATTTGCAGGGCAAGATCGGAACGGCGTTGCCCTTTTTCGCTGTTGCATTTCGGAACAGCCAACAAGCCAGGCTTATGGAAGGAGCGAAGGTAAAATCATGTCACTAATGGATGGGATCAAAGCAAAGGCCAAGAGCGTAAAGAAGCACATCGTGCTGCCTGAAGGAACGGAGGAACGTACCATACAGGCCTCCGCCATCATCGTGCGGGAGGGCATCGCGGATGTCACCCTGATCGGCAAGGAGGCGGATATCCGCGCCGCTGCGGACAAGCTTCAGGTATCGCTAGATGGCGTCAACCTGTTGGACCCGGAAATCTCGCCGAAGCTTCCGGCCTACATCGAGAAGTTCTATGAACTGCGCAAGGCAAAGGGCGTTACCCCGGAACAGGCGGAACGCACCATGCGCGATCCCATGTTCTATGCAGCCATGATGGTAAAGGAGCAGAAGGCGGACGGTATGGTAGCCGGCGCAATCTGCACAACGGGAGACACGCTCCGCCCTGGACTCCAAATTGTAAAAATGGCAAAAGGCATTTCTGTTGTTTCCAGCTGCTTCATCATGGAAGTTCCGGATAAATCCTATGGCGATAACGGTATTTTAATATTTGCGGATTGCGCCGTCAACCCCAACCCCACGGCGGAGCAGCTTGCGGCAATCGCGGTTTCTTCCGCTGCAACCGGCAAGGCGCTTTGTTCCATGGATCCCCGCGTGGCTATGCTTTCCTTCTCCACCAAGGGCAGTGCCAAGCATGAACTGGTGGACAAGGTATCCGAAGCCACGCGCCTGGTGCGCGAGCTTGCGCCCGAGCTTAATGTGGATGGCGAGCTGCAGGCGGACGCCGCGCTTGTGGAGAAGGTCGGCCAGTTGAAATCCCCCGGGAGCCCGGTTGCGGGCAAGGCGAATGTGCTTGTCTTCCCGGATCTGCAGGCGGGCAATATTGGATACAAGCTGGTTCAGCGCCTTGCGGGCGCCGAGGCCATCGGCCCCATCTGCCAGGGCTTTGCCCGTCCCATCAACGATCTTTCCCGCGGCTGCAGCGTGGAGGATATTGTGAGTGTTGTTGCAATCACGGCTGTTCAGGCGCAGGATTTATAAGGAGGATTACATGAATATTCTGGTTATCAACGCAGGCAGCAGTTCCTTGAAGTATCAGCTGATCAACGTCGTCAATGGAAATGTCGTCGCAAAAGGTATCTGCGAGCGCATCGGCATGCCCGAATCCAAGCTGACCTACAAGCCTACAGGCGGGGAAGCGCACATCGTCAAACAGGACATGAAGGATCATACCGAGGCCATGCAGATGGTCATGAACGCGCTCATCGATGAAAAGATCGGCGTACTCAAGAGCACAAAGGAAATCGCCGCAGTCGGCCACCGTCTGGTGCATGGTGGCGAGAAGTTCACAAAGCCCGCGTTAATTACCGATGAAATGCTTGAGGTGCTCGAGGAGCTCACCGAGCTTGCGCCGCTCCACAACCCGGCAAACCTCATGGGCATCCGCGCCTGCAAGGCGCTCATGAAGGATACTCCGATGGTGGGCGTGTTCGATACCTCCTTCCATCAGACGATGCCGGAAAAGGCGTATCTCTACGGCCTGCCCTATGAAGCCTACCAGGATATGAAGATCCGTCGCTACGGCTTCCACGGCACCTCCCATAAATATGTATCCCAGCTCGCAGCTCAAAAATTGGGCAAGCCCATTGAAGAAACCAAGATCATCACCTGCCACCTTGGCAACGGTTCGAGCATTGCGGCCGTGAATGGCGGCAAGAGTGTGGATACCTCCATGGGCTTTACGCCCCTTGAGGGCGTGCCCATGGGTACGCGTTGCGGCGACATCGACCCCGCGATCGTTCTCTACCTGATGGAACAAAAGGGATGGGATGCCGCTAAGGTCAATTCCTACCTGAATAAGGAAAGCGGCATGCAGGGGCTTTCCGGCGTATCCTCCGATTTCCGCGATCTTTGGGATGCGGAAGAAGCCGGCAACGCGCGCGCAAGGGCGGCGCTTGAGGTGTTCTGCTACAGGGTGAAGAAGTACATCGGCGCTTATGCCGCCGCGATGAACGGCGTGGACGCGATTGTGTTCACCGCCGGCGTTGGTGAAAATGACCGCCCGGTACGCGAGTGGGTGCTTGCGGATATGGAATATCTCGGCGTGGAGTTTGACCGTGAGATCAACAACACCATTCCGCGCGGCCATGGCGGCGAGCTCTCCAAGCCCGACAGCCGTGTCAAGGTCTACCTGATCCCCACGGATGAAGAGATGGCCATCGCGCGTGAGACCGCACTGGTTGCAAATATCGGCTGATGCCGTTTCGCGGGTAAATGCCTGCTCGCGGCGAAGGGAAACAGGTAGCTGCTAATCCGCCTTACAGGATAAATTCAGTGCGGATTGGTATTACGAACAGCGTAATGTTGTGTTATAATGGTACAAACATAGACGGAGGGATCCTATGAAGCACATTCAGACCATTCAGCAGCCCTGCATCAAGGCGGATGCGCATACCGGCTGCGGCGAGTGCCAGGCAAGCTGCCAATCCGCTTGCAAAACGAGCTGCACCGTAGCAAACCAGTCCTGCCAGAAGGAAAAGAAATAAGTTTTTTATTATGCAAATGAATTTGGGGCGGGCCGTTAAGCCCGCCCCAATCCGTTTTTACAGGAAGAAGGAGTACCTTTTTGATTCATACGTTTTCTTTTTTGGATCCAAGGGATCAAAAACAGCAGTATTTTATGTTGGATGTAGAGAGCGGCGCGGTGCATCT
>JAEYLA010000255.1 GCA_023461495.1 Bacillota bacterium
TGCGAAACAATCGCGGCTTCCCGCCTGTCAGGATTGGGCCTATGCCGCATATTCCTGAAAGTGGGGTACAAGGTGGCGGTTGTGGAACTATTGCGCGTGCAATTGAGCGGATTCCCCGGCATGGACATCGGAACAGGTACCTTGCGTAACTCTTTGGCGCAGGCTCAGCGGGGCGGGTACCTGCGGACTTATGGGTGCGGATTACTTGAAATGATTGGTAAGGGCAACAGGGTATAGGCTGTTGAGAAGGCCATGCGGCAACGCTATCTTATTCGGAGGGATAGACGCAGAGATGAAGATAAAGCTGGTCATGGGCGTGATTGGGGCGGACGTCCACGCGGTGGGTAACAAGATTCTCTATCACGTATTTACCGAAGCGGGCTTCGAGGTAGTAAACCTGGGGGTCATGGTCTCGCAGGAGGAGTATATCGACGCCGCCATTGAGACGGGGGCGGACGCCATCGTGGTATCGTCCCTGTATGGACATGGGGAGCTCGATTGCCGGGGCCTTCGGGAAAAGTGCGACGAAGCGGGCCTGCAGGGAATTCTTTTATACGCGGGCGGCAACCTTGTGGTTGGCAAGCAGCCGTTTGATGACGTGGAAAAGCGCTTTCTCGCTATGGGCTTTGACCGGGTATTCCCCCCGGGGACCGATCCACAGATCGCGGTTACGTCGCTCAAGGAGGCGCTTCACATTGGCTGAACCTGTACTGCTCATCGATTTTGGCAGCACCTATACAAAGGTCACGGCGGTGGATCTTGATGAAGAGCGGCTGCTGGGCACGGCACAGAGCGATACCACCGTGCAAACGGATATCGGCGAGGGGCTTTCCCATGCGCTGTCCACACTTGAACGCCGGATGGGCAAGCTGGAGCTTACCGCACGTTACGCGTGCTCCAGCGCCGCAGGCGGGCTCAACATGTGCGCCTGCGGTCTTGTGCCGGCACTGACGGGCAAGGCGGCAAAACTGGCGGCACTTGGCGCGGGTGCAAAAGTAAAAAAGTGTTATTCTTACCAACTGACCGGGGCGGATATCCGGGAGCTTGAGCGCATCAGCCCGGATATCCTGCTGCTGACCGGCGGCACCGACGGCGGCGACGGCGCGTGCATCCTGCACAATGCACAGATGATCGCGCAAAGCGCGCTTACCTGCCCCATCGTGCTGGCGGGGAACAGGAGCTGTGCTGAAGCGTGCGCTGCGCTTCTCTCCCAAAAGCGCGTCTATGTCACTGCAAACGTGATGCCGCGGTTCAATGAACTGGATATCAAACCTGCGCAGGAATGCATCCGATCCATCTTTATGGAGCGGATCGTTTGCGCCAAGGGATTAAGCGGCGCGCAAAGCCTGTTGGACGGCATCGTAATGCCTACGCCCGCAGCGGCGCACCAGGCACTGGAACTGCTTTCAAGGGGTTGTGCGGAGGAGCCCGGCCTGGGAGAGCTGATGGCAATAGACCTGGGAGGCGCCACCACGGATGTGTACTCCATGTCCGGCGGGGAGCCGCGCCAGACCAACACATTTATCAATGGGCTTGTGGAACCCTACGCCAAGCGTTCCGTGGAGGGGGATATCGGCATGCGCTATAGTGCTCTTGGCATATTGGAGAGCGCGGGCAGAGAGCGCATTGCGGCTCTAACAAGCCTCACGCCGGAAGAGGCCGAGGCCCGCGTGCGTGCTTTGGCGGCGGACCCGAAGTACCTTCCACAAAGGGAGGAAGACGTCCGGCTGGATCGTGCGCTCGCCTCCCTTGCGGTGGAAATCGCTTCTACACGGCACGCGGGCACGTTGGAGCGCGTATGCACCCCCGTAGGGTGGTCCTACGTGCAGACAGGAAAAGACCTGCGCGATGTAGTAAAGCTGGTGCTTACCGGCGGGGCGCTCATACACGCAAAAAGTGTTTCGCAGATCGCCGCACATGCCCTCTACAACAAAGAACAGCCCATGTCGCTCAGGCCCATGCGGGCCGAGGTGCTGCTGGATGAGCGATATATTTTAGCGGCAATGGGTCTTTTGAGTGCGTTTCATCCGGGTATTGCGCTGCGGATATTGAAGAAGGAGTTGACAAGTTATGGAGTTGTACAACAGGAAGCTGAGTGACCAGGCGTTCCATTCCATACGGGCGGATGTGCTCAGGCAATGGCCTACGGGCGCGGAGGTGGATTTTGACCGGGGCGTAGCATACCACAAGCAGCTTCCCACCCACAAGGTGTTTTCCGAAAAACTCAGGCGCGCCGATGAGGCGGGCGCAACGCTGGTGCAGCCGCGCGCGGGCGTCGCCTGTATTGAGGATCATATTACACTCCTCAAATACCTGCAGGACAACGGCGAGGCAGATCTTTTGCCCACCACAATCGACAGCTATACGCGCCAAAACCGTTATGAGGAAGCGGAAAAGGGCATCCGTGAAACCGAATTGAGCGGCAAATCCATGCTCAACGGTTTTCCGGGGGTTAACCACGGCGTATCCGGCTGCCGCAGGATCATTGATGCGCTCGATACGCCCGTACAGGTGCGGCACGGCACGCCAGATGCCCGCCTGCTGGCGGAAATCAGCTATGCGGGTGGTTTTACAAGCTTTGAGGGCGGCGGCATTTCCTACAATATCCCCTACGCGAAGAACGCCACGTTGGAGCGCACCATCCGGGACTGGCAGTATGTAGACAGGCTTACGGGGATGTATGAGGAGGCGGGCGTACCCATCAACCGCGAGCCCTTCGGCCCGTTAACGGGCACGCTGGTGCCGCCGTGCATTTCCCACGCCGTGGCGATTATTGAGAGC
>JAEYLA010000256.1 GCA_023461495.1 Bacillota bacterium
TGCAGGTATAAACCTGATTGGTATGGCAATACTCACTGCATCCAAAGTATGACAGGGGAGAGATCAAGCATGACTGTAGAAAACCGGCAATACACACAGCAACACTCCGCCCGTCTGGGCTGGAGCGTGCAGGAGGACGCCTTGTTGTTTGAGGCAGTCCGCATCGCCCGCGAGGCGGGCGCGCCGCTCAAGGCGGTGTTTGATGATGTTGCGGAGCGCACAGGACGCAGGCCGAACAGCATACGCAATTATTATTATGCACGCGTCAAACAGGAAAACGGAGAGAACGCACAGCTGCAGCACAATCCCGCGTTTGTGCCATTCACCGATGAAGAGATCCGCCATCTGCTGACCACCGTATTGGGCGCACAGGCGCGCGGCGTTTCCGTACGGGCCTGCACCTTGGAGATGGGCAAAGGCGATAACCGCGCCATGCTCCGCTACCAGAATAAGTACCGTTCTTTGCTCAAAAGCAATCCCGCGTTGGTGCGGCGCATTGCAAAAGAACTTAAAGACCAGGGCCAGCCTTCGTTCGATCCGTTTGAAAAGGCAGCGCCCGTACGACGCGCAGGGAGGCCGCGTAAGCAGAGCGGCAGCCTTTTGGATGTGGTCGGCGGCGTTGTCAACCAGCTTGACCGCGTGGAAGGCTTGGATGTCTCCGCATTTTTTGAAAGCCTTGGCGCGCTTGCGGTATCGGCCGCAAAGGGCGCTGCCGCGCAGCAGAGCCTGCAGGCGATGAACGGCGGCGAGGACATTGCCATGCTGATGGAAGAAAACCAGGAATTGAAAGCCCGGCTTGGCGATCTCAGGCAGGAGCTCTTTGCGCAGCGGGATCGGTTTACTACGCTGTTCGGTTACTTCCGGCAGCTCATGGACGTCAACCGTGAATTTTTAGGCATGACGTCTGTGACAAAGGTCAGCAGTTTGAGCAACTATATCCGTGAGCTTTCCAGAAATATGGAAGACTGCGAGAAGTGGATGTTTGATGTTACGCCGATGGCGTAACGCCTTGCAGGATGCAAAAAAATGGTTCCGGTGCATTCCGGAGCCATTTCCATTTTCCGTACAATGAACCCCAAAAGTATAATGCGCCCCATTTGATGCGCATATTAACGGTAAATGTACAGGAGGAGAAGAAACTTTGAAAAAACTTGCATGCTTTTGTGCCATTGTGCTTGTGCTGTCCCTTGCTGCTGCCTGCGCTCCGGCGCGTGAGCCGCTGCCCACCCCGGCGGATCCTATAGCCCCGATAGAGACTGCGGAGGGAACGACACCGCCCGAAACATCGCCAACGATACCGGAAGTGCCTGCGGGAACTGGTGCCCCCGAGACCTCACCCGGCATATCGCCGGGTGCAGGGCTTACTGCTTCCGCTAAGGGATACGGCGGTGACGTTACCGCCACGCTGACGATGGCGGACGGCAACGTCGGAACCCTCGTGCTCGAAGGGCCGAATGAAACGGAGGGCGTCGGCAAGACGGCGCTTGAGACCTACAACAAAACCCTTGCGGAGTTCAAGGGCAAGCCGCTGTCCGAATTTGACCCAAGCAAGCTTGATGTGGTTTCAGGTGCTACTGTCACCTCAAATGCCGCCAAAGCCGCGCTGGCGGATGTCATCAAACAAGCAGGCGCATAAGTCCAAAAACCAAAAAAGCGTGCAGGACGGATTGTCCTGCACGCTTTTTTGCGTTATCCTTCCTGTTCCGCCTGCAGCGCCGCTGCGGGAAGCGGCACGCCCTCCTGTGCGGCGGCAGGCTTCTGCTTGCTTAAGAACTTGTGCCCAAGCTCGGAGAGCACGATAGCTCCCGCAATCAGGGACGCGCCGAGGAAAAAGCGCAGCGTAAACGGCTCCTGCAAAAATACAATGCCAAACAGCAACCCGAAAGGCGCCTCCGTGCTCATGAGCAGTGAGGCATGGGAAACCGGCGCATGCTTCAACCCAACGTTCTGCAGCAGCAACGCAAGCAGCGTGCAGCCAAACCCAAGGTATAGCAAAGAATTGACCGTAGCGCCCATAAACAGCGTTTCCGGCGCGGGAAAAGGCTCCGTAAGCAATCCCATCACCGCCGCGCACACGGCGGAGAAAAAGAACTGCAGCCCTGTGAGCAAAAATACGTCCAGTCCTTTTTCCGTCATGATGGAAACGGCAACGATGTGTGCGGCAAACAGCATGCCCGAAAGCAGTGTGAGAAGATCGCCCATATTGATGCTCAACCCGTTTGTGAGTGCAATGATCCCTACGCCCGCAAGACACAGTACGGCGGCTAAAAAGGTGTGCGCCCCCGGCTTTTTTTTGCTTAAAAACCAATGCAACAAAGGCGCAAGTACAACATAGATTGCAGTAATAAACGCGTTGTTGCCCGCGGTGGTGTAGGAGAGGCCCACGGTCTGCACATAATAGCCCAAATACATCAGCACGCCGCAAAGAAGCCCGGCAAGAAGCATCTGCTTGTTTGCGCGCAGGACGCGTTTATAGAGGATGGCGCACAGTACGAGCGCCGCAATCGCAAACCGGAAGGCCAGGAGCCAGTTGACGGGCAACAGGTCCAGGGAATTTTTCATCACCACAAAGCCGCTGCCCCAGATCAGGCCGGCAAACAGAAGGGCGATCTCAGCGAGGAGAACTTGTCTTTTTGTTGCTTGCACAAGTACGCATTCCTTTCAGGCAATACGCGTATTATAGCACAACAGGCGGCCTATAAAAAAGAGATGGCGGATGGATTGCATAAAAACCCATTGACAAGGGCAGGCCGACCATGTAAAGTAATCATATATTTTTGAGGCAGCAAGGGCGCTGTGCTTACTTTTAGCACAGTGCCCTCAAATTTATATTAGGGACTTTGTGTATTGAACAAATTGACAGGAGGAATAGAACATGAGCGAGGTTAAAGAGTTTTTTGGCAGTATGGTATTCAACCGCGCGGTCATGAAAGCGCGTCTTCCCAAGGAGACATACCGCAAGCTCCAGCAGACCATACGTCTTGGCCTTGACCTGGAACCCGGCGTTGCGGATGTTGTGGCCAACGCCATGAAGGATTGGGCGGTAGAAAAGGGCGTGACCCATTTTACCCACTGGTTCCAGCCGATGACAGGCATTACTGCCGAAAAGCACGACAGCTTTATTTCCCCTTGTTCGGATGGCGGCATTATTCTGGAGTTTTCCGGAAAAGAGCTCATCAAGGGTGAGCCGGACGCATCGAGTTTCCCCTCCGGCGGCCTCAGGGCTACGTTTGAAGCGCGCGGCTACACCGCTTGGGATCCCACCAGCCCCGCGTTTATTAAGGATCATACGCTCTATATTCCCACCGCATTTTGCTGCTACGGCGGCGAAGCGCTGGATAAAAAGACACCGTTGCTCCGGTCTATGGAGGCCGTCAACACGCACGCGCTGCGTGTGCTCAAGCTTTTTGGACATAGCGACGTGACGCGCGTCGTTTCCACGGTTGGTGCGGAGCAGGAGTATTTTCTTGTGGATGAGGAGCTCTTTAAGCTCCGTCCGGACCTCCGTTTTACGGGCCGTACGCTCTTTGGCGCCCGCCCGCCCAAGGGGCAGGAATTGGAAGACCACTACTTTGGCGCGATCAAGCCGCGCGTCGCGGCTTATATGAAGGAACTCGATGAGGAACTTTGGAAGCTTGGCGTGCTTGCAAAAACCGAGCACAATGAGGTTGCGCCCGCCCAGCATGAGCTTGCGCCCATCTTTACGGATACCAATATTGCAACGGATCACAACCAGCTCACCATGGAACTGATGCAGAAGGTGGCAAAGCGGCACGGCCTTGTCTGCCTGCTGCATGAAAAGCCGTTCGCAGGCGTCAACGGCAGCGGCAAGCACAACAACTGGTCTCTTGCCACCA
>JAEYLA010000257.1 GCA_023461495.1 Bacillota bacterium
TCCAGTCCGGCATCGTACAGATCCGCTCCATTGCGCGCGAGGCGGGCTTCCGTACCAAGGTTGCGGTATCCTCCAATGATACCCAGGTCGATCCGGTGGGCGCATGCGTCGGCCAGCGCGGCATCCGTGTGGAGCGCATCGTAACGGAACTGCACAATGAGAAGATCGATATTATCGAGTGGGATCCTGATTCCGCCGTCTATATTGCAAAGGCATTGAGTCCCGCCAAGGTGCTCATGGTCTATATCAACGAGGCGGAGAAAGCCGCAAAGGTCATCGTGCCCGATAACCAGCTCTCCCTTGCCATCGGCAAAGAGGGGCAGAACGCCCGGCTTGCGGCAAAGCTGACCGGCTGGAAGATCGATATCAAGAACCAATCGCAGGCGGAAGAGGCTATGGTCAATCTATACAATGAGCCTGTTAGCGGCCCTGAGGAAGAGGAAGACCTGTTTTAAGGGCGAGTTTAATAAGAGGCGGGGTGCGGTATGGCGGCGAAGAAAGTGCCGATGCGCATGTGCGTTGGCTGCCGCGTAATGCGGCCGAAAAAAGAAATGCTGCGCGTGGTTCGTTCCGCGGAAGGACAAGTAAGCATTGATCCTACCGGAAAGGCGGCGGGCCGCGGCGCTTACATCTGCAAGGATATTGCCTGTTTGGAGCGCGCCATTAAAACGCGTGGGCTCGAGCGGGCGTTTGAGCAGAAGGTGGAGCCAATGATTTATGAAACGCTCAAAGCAGACTTTGTAAAGCAATATGGATGAGCTCTTGAAATTGCATGGCGCACTGGGATTGTCCCGGCGCGCGGGAAAATGCATCAGCGGAGATTTCGCTGTGGAGAAGGCGCTCAAATCCGGCAAGACAAAGCTTGTGGTGCTGGATGCTGCTGTGTCCGAAGCGACACGGGAACGGTATTTAGGCCTGTGCGAGCGTCAGGACGCAACACTGATAGAGGCGCCTGAAGTTGGTCGGGCAGCCGGGAAACCGGCGGGAAAGATTCTTGCGATCACCGACGCACGTTTCGTGCATATGATACTTTGCGCGTATGCGCAATTTGAGGAACAAAATCGTCAAACAAACAGCTGATCCGGTTAGGGTTCAAAATGCGGGGGTGCAACAGATATGGCCAAAGTGAACATCGTAGACGCGGCAAAGGAGCTCGAAGAACGCGCGCAAGCGCTGTTTTCGCGCATCAACCAATCCCATGCGGATGTTGGGGAAACATTGCAGGGGGTTAAGGTAAAAGAACGCGAACTACGTGCCAAAGAAGAGGCGGAGCGTGCGGCTCGTCTGGAACGTGAGCGGCAGGAACGCCTGATGGAGGTGCTTTCTTCTGATCGCGACCTCGCCGTGCATATCGGCGGGGATGACAGTGTATTTGAAGATGCGCCTGCACAGAAAAAGCCGCAGGAGAAGCATGAGGAGCCGGCAAAGGAGCAGCCTGTAAAGGCTGTGCAGGAAAAGCCGGAGCAGCAGCCTGCTGCTCAAATGCCTGCGGAAGCGCCGCAAAAGAGCCAGGAAGCGGCGGCTGTTCAGGAAGCGCCTGTTGCGGCAAAGCCGGAATCTTCTGCTGCCGCACAGCAAAAAGAACCTGAGGCGAAGGCTGTACAGCAGCCCGAGCAGAAGGCCCCGGATGTTCCCGCGCAGGGCGCTGTGCCCAGTACGCAGGGTACCGGCTATCAGCAGCATACCATTGATCCAAATATGTACCAGCAGCGCCCGCAAGGCGGCTACCAGCCGCGCCAGGGCGGTTACCAGCAGCGTCCGCAGGGCGAAGGCTATCAGCAGCGTCCGCAGGGCGGGTATCAGCAGCGCCCGCAGGGTGAGGGCTATCAGCAGCGTCCGCAGGGCGGCTACCAACAGCGTCCGCAGGGCGGCTACCATCTGCGTCCGCAGGGTGAGGGCTATCAGCAGCGTCCGCAAGGTGCTGGCGGGTATCAGCAGCGCCCGCAGGGTGGCGGTGGTTATCAGCAGGGCGGTTACCAGCAGCGTCCGCAGGGCGGCGGTGGCTTCCAGCAGGGTGGTTACCAGCAGCGTCCGCAGGGTGCCGGCGGTTACCAGCAGCGCCCACAGGGTGCTGGCGGTTTCCAGCAGGGCGGGTATCAGCAGCGCCCGCAAGGTGCTGGCGGGTATCAGCAGCGTCCGCAGGGTGCTGGCGGTTTCCAGCGTCCACAGGGCGGGGACACCTTCCAGCGTAAGCCCGGCGCGAGGCCCACAGGGCCTGTTGCCCCTGCCGCAGGCAAGGAAAAAGTAAGCAATTACGATCCCAATAAGAGCAATTACACCAGAAATTACGAGGCGGAAAAGAAGGCACGCAACAAAAAGGTTGCCCAGAAGGAAGCCGTCCCCATCGCGCGTGCCGCATGGGATGAGGATGCGCCCATGGGCGGAAATCGCCGCAAGCCGCGCAAGCAGATGCAGCAGCACAGGCCGGAGCCTGTAATCATTGAAAAGGCGGTCATTACAACGGAAACGATTACGGTAAAGGATCTCTCCGAAAAAATCGGAAAACCCGCAGGGGAAATCATCAAGAAGCTCTTCCTGCTGGGTATCATCGCAACCATCAATCAGGAGATTGATTTTGATACCTGCGAGCTGATCGCTTCCGAGTACGGCATTGCGCTCGAACAGCAGATCGCAAAAACCTACGAGGAAGTGCTCCAGGACAGCTCTGATGAAGAGGACACCCCGGATATGTTAACGGAGCGTCCGCCAGTCGTCACCATCATGGGTCACGTTGACCACGGCAAAACTTCGTTGCTTGATGCGATCCGCAATGCGCGCGTGACCGAAGGGGAAGCGGGCGGCATCACCCAGCACATCGGCGCATATACCGTTGAGTGCAATGGGCGCAGCATTACGTTTATCGATACCCCGGGCCACGAAGCGTTCACCTCCATGCGTGCGCGCGGCGCGCAGGTAACGGATATCGTTATTTTGGTCGTCGCGGCGGACGATGGCATCAAACCCCAGACGGTGGAGGCAATCAACCACGCAAAGGCCGCAGGCGTGCCGATTATCGTGGCGCTCAATAAAATGGACCGCCCCGAAGCCGACCCGGAACGCGTGAAGCAGCAGCTCACCGAGCATGGTCTCGTTTCTGAAGAATGGGGCGGCGAGACCATCTGCGTTCCCGTTTCCGCAAAAGCGCAGACCGGGCTTGATACGCTCCTTGAAATGGTGCTGCTGCAGGCGGATGTTCTGGAACTCAAGGCCAACCCCAAGCGCCTTGCAAAGGGTACCATCGTCGAAGCGCAGCTTGATAAGGGCCGCGGCCCCATCGCAACCGTGCTTGTACAAAACGGCACGCTGCGCGTTGGCGATACCATCGTTGCCGGCGTTGCTTACGGCCGTGTCCGCGCCATGATGGACGATAAGGGCCGCAGGGTACAGGAAGCAGGCCCCAGCCAGCCGGTCGAGGTGCTGGGCTTTAGTGAAGTGCCTTCCGCGGGCGATATCCTGAATGTTGCTGAGATCGACAAGCTTTCCCGTCAGGTGGCGGAAGAGCGCCGCGATAAGATCAAGGCCGAGCAATTGAAGAATCTTTCCAAGGTCTCGCTTGACGATCTCTTTAGCCAGATCGCAGAGGGCGAAATCAAGGACCTCAACATCATTGTCAAGGCCGATGTGCAGGGTTCTGTCGAGGCTGTCAAGCAGGCGCTTGAAAAGCTCTCCAACGAAGAAGTTCGCGTTCGCTGCATCCACGGCGGCGTTGGCGCCATCACGGGGTCGGATATCATGTTTGCTTCCGCGTCCAACGCCATCATCATCGGCTTCAACGTGCGTATGGACAATGTGGCGCGCGTAGCGTCTGAAAAGGAAAAGGTGGATGTGCGGATGTACCGCATCATCTACAACGCCATCGAGGATGTGCAGAACGCCATGAAGGGTATGTTCAAGCCCGTGTTCAAGGAAGTGGAGCTTGGCCGCATCTCTGTGCGCAACACCTTCAAGGTGACTGGCGTTGGCACCATCGCAGGTGCATACGTACAGGAGGGCAAGGTGGCCCGCAATGCGCAGGTGCGCGTTGTGCGCGATGGCATCGTCATCCACGAAGGCAAAATTTCCTCCCTCAAGCGTTTTAAGGACGACGTCAAGGAAGTTGCGCAGGGCTATGAGTGCGGTATCGGCATCGACAGCTTCAACGATCTTCTCGAAGGCGACGTCATAGAAGCGTTCGTGATGGAAGAAGTCAAGAGATAAGCGCAAACTAACGGCACTATCCGGTCACCGGTTTGCAATAAGGAGAACTATGTCTGCCATACGACAAGACAGATTGAATGAAGAACTCAAAAAAGCCGTCAGCGAAGTCATCCGGGAAATGAAGGATCCGCGCATTTCCCCGATGACGACCATTACGCAGGCGGAGGTTACCAATGACCTCAAGCATGCGAAGCTGATGGTCAGCATCTATGAGGAGGATGAGCAGGTGCGCAAGGGGAGCGTTGAGGCGCTCAACCGCGCTGCAGGCTTTATCACAAGGGAGCTTGGGCACAGGATGCAGATCAGGCGGCTGCCGTCACTGAAATTTGTACTGGATACCTCTATTGAATATAGCGTACATATCGCAAAGATACTTGATACGCTCAATATCGAAAAAAAACAGGAGAATGGCGATGCGTGAGGCGCTAGCAACATTTGCCGAATGGCTTCGCAGGGAGGATGGGTTCACGCTCATCTCCCATGTCTCCCCGGACGGGGATACGATCGGTTCCTCTCTCGCACTTTTTGGCATACTGACCGCTATGGGTAAACGCGTGCAGGCCGTCTGCGAACAGCCGGTACCCCGCGTTTATTCTTTTTTGCCGTTTTCAGACCGCGTGCTGCTCCCTGAACAGGCTCAGGCGGGCTTTTTGAACGTCATTTCCATCGACTGCGCGGATACGGCGCGCATGGGCGGGGCGGAGAAGCTGTTTGAACAGGCGCAGGGAACAGGGAATATCGATCACCACCGTACGAACCCTCTCTTCGGGGCGTATGTGCTCCATGACGGGGAAGCGGCGGCAACAGGCGAACTGATCTATGCACTGTGGCGGGAGCTTGGCGTTGCCATGCACGGCGGGCAGGCGCAGGAAATTGCATCCTGCCTGTTTACCGCGATCAGCACCGATACCGGCAACTTTGCCTACAGCAACACAACGCCCGGCACGTTTTTGACAGCGGCGGCGCTTTTGGAGACGGGAATCGATATTGCTAGCATCAACCGGAGGGTATACCGCACCGTACCGCTTTCTAAAAAGCGCCTGCTTGGACATGTGCTGTCCAACATGCAGTTCTATGCGGACGGCAAAATCGGCTTTGGGTTTGTAAGCCAGCAGACGCTTCTTTCTGTGGGCGCAACGCCCGAAGAGGTGGATGGCGTGATTGATGATATCCGTGATGTGGATACGGTGGAGATCGCCATACTCATGCGTGAAGCAAGGGATGGAACACATAAGGTCAGCATGCGCTCCAAGCAGTATGCGGATGTGAGCGCAATTGCGCACCGGTTTGGCGGCGGCGGTCACCTGCATGCCGCGGGGTGCACCTTTATCGGCGCACCGGAAGAACTAAAGGCCGAACTGTTGCGTTTGGCGGAGGATGCGCTAAAGTGACGGAAGGAATCGTCAACGTGCTAAAACCGCCGGGCATGACGTCGAGCAACGTTGTGAGCGACGTCAGAAGGCTTTTTGGTCTCAAGCGTGTAGGGCACACGGGGACTTTGGACCCGGGTGCCGCGGGTGTATTGCCGATTTGTTTAAACAGGGCGACGCGCTTGTTTGATTATCTGGTGGACAAGGAAAAGGAATATATTGCGGAACTTGCCTTTGGAAGCTGTACGGATACGCAGGACAGCTACGGACGCGTGATCAAAACGAGTGTTCAAACGGTGGACGAGCATGCGCTCCGCTCCATACTGCCCGCTTTTTTCGGGGAGCAAACGCAGATCGCGCCCAAATACTCCGCATTGAAATCCGGAGGCAAAGCGCTCTATGAGCTTGCGCGCAGCGGGCAGGAAGTGCCGGAGCGTGTGCGCCCGGTCACCATCCATACGCTGGAGTTGCTTGCAAAAACCGGCGAAAACAGATATCTTCTTCACATAGGCTGTTCGCGCGGAACTTATATCCGCACATTATGCGAGGATATCGGCGCCCGCTTGGGCGTATGCGCGCACATGTCGTTTTTATTGCGGACGGCCTCCGGCACTTTCCGGGTAGAGGACGCGTACAGCATTGAAGAGCTTTCCCAGCTTAAGGAGCAGGGGCGGCTTTTAGAAAGCGTTGTTCCCATCGAAACAGCGCTTGCGTTCTTGAAAAGCATCCGGGTGGATGACGAAAAAGCGTTGTTCCGCCTGCAAAACGGGCTTACCGAACGCCTTGCGGCCGCCTCCTGCATGAAAGACGGGGAAAGCTGCCTTGTCTATGCGGACAACACGCTTGTCGGCGTTGGAGTCAATACGCAAGAAGGCGTAAAGCTGAAACTTCATCTGGACGT
>JAEYLA010000258.1 GCA_023461495.1 Bacillota bacterium
CCATCCGCCCAGGCAAAGCCGTATAGCTTCGGATCGTAGCGCTCCATCGCTTCCATGACGTAGCCGATTTCGTCCATAAACGCCTCGTCATCATAGGGCGCGCCCTGGAACACCATCATTTTGCAGGGCGGCAAATCGATAAGTTCAAAGCCTTCGGGCACCACATTCGCATACCCTACGGGCACCTCTACCCCCTGCACATAGCGGGAGGTGCCGGGTGCTATCATCGCGGGCGGCAGCCACATGCCTACCGGTTCATACAGCGCTTCCCGCACGCTCACAAGTATGGCCCATACGTCGCAGCCAACTTCCCCGCAGTAAGCAAAGTACTCCTCCGCCTGTTTGCCGCGCCTGATCAGCGCCTTTCTTTGCGGGCGCTCCATGACCTGCACAAATATGGTACGGTCTCTTTTCTCTTCCATCTTTGTTTCTCCCTTTCCGTTTTTGAAGGGGTATTCCGACGCGGGATATGGCAGGAACAGTGGGATGGGCGGCGTGGTTGCGCTGTATTTTTTCGGCGGCAGCCCGAACGCACGGGTAAATGCGCGCGTAAACCCCTCGTGCGAGTCGAACACGAAATCGAGCGCCACATCGATTACCCGCACCTCATGATCGCGCAGGTAGAGAGCCGCGCGCGAAAGCCGCCTTGCGCGCAGGTACGCAAACGGCGCTTTCCCGGTGTACGCCTGAAACAGCCGCGCGCTGTGATACGGCGAATAACCCGCAGCACCGGCAAGCTGCATAAGCGTCACCGGCTCAAACAGATGCCGCTCGATATATGCCTGCATCCGGCGCACTGCCCGCACCGCTTCCGGAAGTTCCATGCCCTTTCCCCCTTCTTCAAAAAAAGTATACCGGAACGCCCTTCCGGTTTCTTGACCACGCTTGCGCAAATGCCAAACCTTTCCCCGCCTCCATGATGCATAAACTGGTATGCACAAATACAGCTCAAAGGGAGTTTTTATGCAAGTACTGGTTAAGCTTGCCGCTGAATGTCACGATACTATACATAATTGCATCTGCCTGTATCCACGCCTGGATTGTATGTTCATACCTTGTGTCGGCAACGCTCCGCAGCAAACCGCTCTTAGGCAATGCACCAGCCATGCATGACCATAAGCCGGATGTCCTGCCGGACGTGCACTATATTTTTAATAAGGAGCCCAATATGAAAAAGAAGCCTTTTGTATCTGCCGGGGTCTTTAAGAAGCTCTCCGTCAGCATTCCGCTGCTTGCCAGCCTGATCTTTGCTGTTGTCATGGTTGGGGTGCTCCTCGTCGCGCGCGTGGTGCTCACCGACTCCATGACAAGCTATGCAAAAAAGGACATTGCCGCACTTGCCACCCAGAATGGAACCCTTGCGGGAGATTACCTCGAGGCCATGCAGTTCCAATCCAAGGCTATGGCAGATTTTCTGGCCCAGCTCGAAGGCAATGCAAGCACGCAAAACGATAAGGCCAAAACCATTCAGTTCGTACGGGAAGTGCTCTTTAGCGCCCTCGATGACGACAGGCTGTATTCCGTGTTCACCGCGTGGGAACCCAACAGCTATTTCTACAACACCCCCAGCGGAATTTCCTTCCTTGTATACCGAAATGGGGACAAGCCCGCCATGAACATGGAAACCAACTACAACAAATACAAGCTGCAGGATTATTACGCCTATAGCAAAAAGAACCTGAAGCCGCACCTTACGGAGCCGTATGTCGGCACGCTTGCAAACGGGCAGGAAGCGCTGATGATGACCATCAGCAATCCTATTATAGACAGCAGCGGAAAGTTTGTGGGCGTTGCAAACTGCAATATCCTCGTCGATACGCTCAGCACCCTCGCCTACGACACAGGTGGCTATGAGACTTCCTACCAGTTCCTGCTTACCGATGAAAACTATTATATCGCGCATTCGGCAAACAAGGAACATGTCGGCACGGTTTCAACGATCATTCCCTCCGGTGCGGACGCCGTTTCAAGCGGCACGGTGGCAACGGACGCCGTTTCAGGCGGCACGGTAACGGATGGCGCAGCGGACACCGTTTCAAGTGCCTCCCTTTCGGCAGATACCCAGTTTATCAACGGGCAGAGTGAGCTGAGCGGAAAGGCCGCATATATCGTTTCCGTCCCCTTCTCCGTCAAGGGCATTGACGAACCCCTGCGCAGCGCGTTTGTGGTGGAAAAAGCAGAAACAGAGCATGAGCTAAGCAGCATGCTCACGACGATCACGTTTGCTCTGATTGGGGTGCTTGCCCTCATCATCGTCGTCCTGATGCTGGTCATGCGCAAGGCGCTCAGCCCCGTCGGGCAGATTGTACAGCTTGCGACCGACGTCAAAAACGGCCTGCTCGATACGGACGTCGCCATTCGCACCAAGAGCGAGCTTCTTGACCTTTATCAGGCGGTAGACGACATCCGCGCGACGTCTAGGCAGCTTGTCGCGGACTCCATCCTCCTCACCGAGGCCGCCGTTGCCGGAAGGCTTGACGAGCGTGCGGACGCGGCACAGCACAAGGGCGAATACAAACGCCTGGTGGAAGGTATCAACAGCACGCTTGACGCGATTGTAGAACCCATTGTGGAGGTGGAGACCCTGCTCCGAAAGATGGAGCACGGCGACCTCTCAGCCCGGATGGAGAACGACTATCAAGGCGAGTTCGCGGTAGTGCGCGATACGCTCAACAGCACCATGGACGCGCTCAACCGCTATATCTCTGAAACCCGCCGGGTGTTAAGCGCCGCGGCGGACGGCGACCTGACCCAAAGCATCACGGCCGATTTCAAAGGCGACTTTGATGAGCTCAAGGAAGCCGTCAACGCGATTGTGGAAACACTCAACAGCACGTTCTACGGCATCGGCGCCGCAGCCGACCAGGTTGCGTCCGGTACCCGCCAGGTGGCAGACGGCAGCCAGGCCATTTCCCAGGGCGCAACGGAGCAGGCAAGCGCAATCGAGGAATTGACGGCAACCATTACCGAGCTTGCCGCGCAGACCAAGGAAAACGCGAAAGGCGCCAACCACGCAAACGAGCTTTCCATTGCCGCAAAGGAAGAGGCCGCAAGGGGCACTTTGCAGATGCAGGAAATGCAGCGCGCCATGGAAGAAATCAGCAATGCCTCCGACAGCATCCGAAAGATCATCAAGGTGATCGACGATATCGCGTTCCAGACCAATATCCTGGCGCTCAACGCCGCTGTGGAAGCCGCCCGCGCGGGCCAGCATGGACGCGGCTTTGCCGTGGTGGCGGAGGAGGTCAGAAACCTTGCTTCCCGCAGCGCGCGGGCCGCAAAGGAGACCACAGCGCTTATTGAAGGCTCCCTCAAAAAGGTGGAAGCGGGCACGCGCATTGCGGATGGTACCGCGGACTCGCTCGTCCGTATTGTGGAGGGTGTGGATAAAACGGTCGCCCTGATGGGGCAGATCGCCATCTCCTCCAACGAGCAGGCCACAGGCATCGCCCAGATCAACCGCGGGATCGATCAGCTTTCCGATGTGGTGCAGAACAACTCCGCCACCGCGGAGGAAAGCGCCGCCACCACAGAGGAACTTTCCGGCCAGGCGGCCCTGCTCAAGAACATGGTCGAACAAGTCCGCCTCAGGGGCGACGAAGCGTTGCCCGATGCGGATATACAGCCCGTCGATGCCGCAGCTGTTCCAGATTTGCCGGGATTGCCCGGCGAAGCGATGGTTCCCGGCAACGGCGACTTCGGCAAGTATTGATCTAAAAAGACAAACCGCCCTGCAACTGCAGGGCGGTTTTCTGTTGCTTTGGTTCTGATGCTGTGCACGCCGATCATGCCGCCATCAGAAGAATGGGCCACGCCTTGGTGTGCGTGCGCAAAAAATCCTCCATGCT
>JAEYLA010000259.1 GCA_023461495.1 Bacillota bacterium
CATACTTGCTTTTCCACCGGTAGAATGTCTGCTCCGATATGTTGTGTTCCCGTACGATATCCGCTGCCTTCTTCCCTCCGGCGTGTTCCTTCAGGATCCGTATGATCTGCTCTTCCGTAAATCTCGTTTTCATGTCAATCACTCCATTTTCCTCATTTTATCATATCGTGACTAACATTCCTATTGACGATGTTTTTCGGGTTCAGGTCAGAATCATTGACATCCTCCTTAAAATTATTTATGCGTCAAAAATGCGTCATTTGTAAAATCAATTATAATATGACAATAAAATTACGTCAATACTTCGTCATGGAGGATTGATTATAATGAAGGATAGTCTATCGAGATACACGTTGCGCATCAGCCCCATATTACTGTATAAATTAGGATATATCGCAGAGTTTGAAGGCCGTACAAAGAATAAAGAGTTGGAGCAAATGGTCAAGAAACGCATTGAAGAATTTGAAAGAACGCACGGAGCGATCTCATGGAAAGAAGACGAAACAACTCTCTGAAAGCGTTTTCAAGCGCCCCATATGACATGGGGCGCTTTTATGGTATTGCGGATTGTAATAAAGCGGAGTGTAATAAATAAGAAGAGTTATATTTGATCCAGTATTCGTTCCGTCATTTCCTTGCAGTTGACACTTGCTCCGCCTGCCGCAATATCCGCAGTGCGGTAGCCTGCCTGGAGCACGGAGGAAACGGCATCCTCGATGCAGAGCGCTTCTTCCTCTAAATCAAAAGACCAACGCAGCATCATGGCGGCAGAAAGTATGGTGGCGATGGGGTTCGCCTTGCCTGTACCCGCGATATCGGGCGCGGAGCCGTGGATGGGCTCATAGAGGCCGCGTTTGCCTTCGCCTAAGGAAGCGGAGGGGAGAAGGCCGATGGAGCCTGTGATTTGCGAAGCTTCGTCGGAGAGGATATCGCCAAACATGTTACTTGTGACCACCACATCAAACTGCGCAGGATTTTTGACAAGCTGCATAGCGGCGTTATCGACCAGCATATCGGAAAGCTGCACATCCGGGTATTCTTTCGCCAGACGATGAATGACCTCGCGCCAGAGGCGGGAGCTTTCCAAAACATTGGCCTTGTCGATGCTGATCAGCTTCTTGCCACGCTTTTGCGCCATATCAAACCCGATCCTGCCGATGCGCTCCACTTCCATTTCGCTGTAGCATTCGGTATCATAGGCTTCCGGGCCGTGAGGTCCATTGCGCCTGCCGTTTTCACCAAAGTACATGCCGCCTGTCAACTCACGGATGATGACCATATCAAACCCGGCGTCTGCGACCTCTTGCCTGAGAGGGCAGGCGGATTTCAGCTCCGGCAGCAAACGCGCCGGGCGGATATTGGCGTAAAGCCCAAGCGCCTTTCTCACGCCCAAAAGCGCCTTTTCGGGCCGCAGGTGTCCGGGCAGCGTATCCCACTTGGGACCGCCGACCGCGCCCAAAAGCACGCTGTCGCTGTTGAGGCAAATATCCACGGTTTCCTGCGGAAGGGGAATGCCGAATTTATCGATCGCGTTGCCGCCCGCAGCAACATGGGTAAAGGTAAACGTATGCCCAAAGCGCGCGCCGGCTTTGTGCAGCACCTCAATGGCGGAATTGACGATTTCCGGCCCGATGCCATCGCCTGCGATGACCGCTATATTATAGTTCATAGCTTGCCTCCACTGATAGCGCTTAATAAACCGCCGGAGGAGATGATATTCTGCAGGAAGGGAGGGAAGGGCGCAAAGGTAGCTTCCGTGTTCTTGGTGAGGTTTTTGAGCGTACCGTTGTCAAAGTCTATCTCAATGGTATCCGCCTCGTCAATCGGGGTATCGCACTCGATGATCGGCAGGCCGATGTTGATGGCGTTGCGGTAGAAGATGCGCGCAAAGCTTTTGGCGACAACACAGGCAATGCCGCTTTCCTTAATGGCGAGCGGCGCGTGCTCACGCGAGGAGCCGCAGCCAAAGTTGTTGCCCGCAACGATGATATCGCCCTTCTGCACACGCTTTACGAAGGTTGCGTCCAAATCCTCCATGCAGTGGGCGGCGAGCTCTTTTGCGTCCGCCGTATTCAGGTAGCGCGCGGGGATGATGACGTCCGTATCTACATTGTCCTGATAACGTATAACTTTTCCCTGAATTTTCATTGCTGTTTCCCTCTCTTATTCCATTGGCGCAAGCTTGCCTGCGATAGCGGAAGCCGCGGCGACTGCCGGACTGGCCAAGTACACTTCGCTCTCCGGATGACCCATGCGGCCTACAAAGTTACGGTTTGTCGTGGCAACACAGCGCTCGCCCTTGGCGAGTATGCCCATGTGTCCGCCCAAGCAAGGCCCGCAGGTAGGGGTAGAGACAATGCAGCCTGCCTCGATGAAGATTTTTAACAAACCCATTTCCAGGGCGTCCAGATAAATCTTCTGCGTTGCGGGGATGATGAGGGTGCGCACATGTTTTGCGACCTTTTTGCCCTTCAAAACTTCGGCGGCCACGACCAAATCTTCCAGCCTGCCGTTGGTGCAGGAGCCGATGACGGCCTGATCGATGCGCACTTCCGGGATATCCTTGAAGGTGCGCGCGTTTTCCGGCAGATGGGGGAAGGAGACCGTCTGCTCGATTGTGGAAAGATCGATGTCGTATGTTGCTTCATACTCGGCATCCGGATCAGCCGCAAATACGCGGGGTTCTTTGGCGCTATGGGCTTTGACATACGCGAGCGTTTCCTCGTCCACGGGGAAGATGCCGTTCTTCGCGCCCGCCTCAATCGCCATGTTGGCGATGCAGAACCGGTCGCTCATTGAAAGAGAAGCGACGCCCTCGCCGGTAAACTCCATAGATTTGTAGAGCGCGCCGTCTACGCCGATCATGCCGATGATATGCAGGATCAGGTCCTTGCCGCTGACCCATTTTTTGAGCTTGCCGGTCAGATTGAATTGAAGTGCTGCGGGAACTTTTAACCAGGCCTTTCCAGTAGCCATGCCTGCCGCCATATCCGTAGAACCAACGCCCGTAGAAAAGCTGCCTAACGCACCGTAGGTACAGGTATGGCTGTCAGCGCCGATTACAAGATCGCCCGGTACCACCAAGCCCTTTTCCGGAAGCAGCGCATGCTCTATGCCCATTTCGCCGACATCGTAGAAATGGACAATGCCTTTTTCCCACGCAAATTCGCGTACGCGCTTGCACTGTTCCGCCGCCTTGATGTCCTTGTTGGGGGTGAAATGGTCCATGACAAGGGCAATCTTTTCCTTGTCAAACACTTCTGCTTTACCGGCTTTAGAAAATTCACCGACCGCGACGGGGGCGGTGATGTCGTTGCCCAGCACGAGGTCAAGATCCGCCATGATGATTTCGCCTGCAGTCACAGATTCCTTGCCGCAATGCGCGGCGAGGATTTTTTGTGTCATCGTCATTCCCATATTACATCTTCTCCATAAAAAGTTTGTACTCAAGAGAGTCCACCAGCGCCTCAAAGCTTGCTTCAATGATGTCGGTGGAGGCTCCCACAGTCGTCCACTTGCTCTTGCCATCCGTGCTCTCAATCAATACGCGCACCTGCGAACCTGTCGCCTGCCCGGTTTCGAGTACGCGTACCTTATAGTCCACCAGGTATACGTCCGAAAGCATGGGGTAGAACACGCACAGCGCCTTTCTTAACGCAAGATCCAGCGCATGCACGGGACCGTTGCCCATGGCGGCGGCGATTTCGTCGCTGCCGCCCACGATGATCTTGACCATGGCGTTAGAGGACATGTTGCCGTCCGGGTGCGGAAACTCGCCGCTGGTTTTGTACATGGAAAGAGAGAAGTGCGGCGTAAATGTCCCCAATACGCGCTGCACCATCAGTTCAAAGCTCGCGTCCGCGGCCTCAAACTGATATCCTTTGTGCTCCAGTCCCTTCAGGCGCTCTAAAATTGCGCCTGTTTCAGGGCTGCCCTTGGTCAGATGCGGGGCGATGTCCCTGACTTTCAGTAGGAT
This sequence comes from Bacillota bacterium, assembly GCA_023461495.1. Classification (GTDB taxonomy): domain Bacteria; phylum Bacillota; class Clostridia; order Christensenellales; family CAG-138; genus JAEYLA01. Next base: position 3,977 of record JAEYLA010000259.1, read on the forward strand.
TGCCTTTTTTCCGGAAACCTCGGAAAGCAGGAACCTGCGGTGGTTGCCTACCGCCTCGGGGCTGATATGCTCAAAAGAATGCGAAACCTTGTCTACCCCGTCGATGTGCATGCCGCCCTTATGCGCGAATGCACTTTCACCGACATACGGCTTACTGCTGGGCACCACAAGGTTTGCAATTTCCGCAATACGGGCGGAAGCCTTTGTGAGGCTTTCGATATTGCCATTGACACAGTCATACCCGTTCTTTAACTGGAGGTCGGGTATGATGACGCTCAAATCCGCGTTGCCGCAGCGTTCCCCAATACCGGTGAACGTACCCTGCACGTGTACGCAACCAGCTTCTACCGCAAGCAGGGAGTTTGCAACCGCACAGCCTGCGTCGTTGTGGCAGTGGATGCCGATGCGCATAGTAGGGAACCGCTCGCAGACGAGCTTCACGGTTTTGTAGAGCTCCATGGGTTGCATACCACCGTTTGTGTCACACAGGCACAGGACGTCCGCGCCGCCCCGTTGCGCCGCGGTGAGCACCGCAAGCGCATAGTCCGGGTTGGCGAGGTATCCGTCAAAGAAGTGCTCGGCGTCGAAAATGACCTCCTTGCCCTTTTCCTTAAAGAAACGGAGTGTATCCTCCACACAGGCAAGGTTCTCTTCGAGCGTCGCCTTCAAAATCTCCGTTACATGAAGGTCCCATGACTTGCCGAAGATGGAGACGCAGGGAGTATTCGCCTGCAGGAGCGAGACGACATTCTTATCCTCCTCCGGCGTGATACCCTTGCGGCGCGTGCTGCCAAACGCTACGAGCTTTGCGTTATGGAGCGTGAGGGAGGCCGCCTGCTCAAAGAACTCCATATCCTTGGGATTAGAACCGGGGTTGCCCGCCTCAATATACTGCACGCCGAATGCGTCGAGCGTCTCCACCACCATCAGTTTGTCGGAAACGGTGAAGGATACGCCTTCCGCCTGCGCGCCGTCGCGCAGTGTGGTATCAAGAATCTCCAGCTTCTTCATAGCGGTCTCCCATCTCGAGCATTTTGTTTACGCCGTTGATGTAGGCAAGCAGGCTTGCTTCCATGATGTCTACCGAAAGACCCCTTCCGGTAATGATTTGCGTACCGGCTTTGAGTTTGACGACAACCTCGCCTAAGGCGTCCTCGCCCTCGGAGATAGAGTGGATGGAGTAATCCTCCAGCTTGTGCGCCGGGCCTTCCACAAGCTTGTCGATCGCATTGTAGGCGGCGTCAATGGGGCCGTCCCCCAACGCAACATCCTCTAAAATTTGTCCGTCCTTCTCCAACTGTACCACACAGGTGGATTTGACCTTGTTGCCGGACTGGAGATCGAATCGCAGCAGCTTATAAATACCGCCGTTTGTGGCGATCTTGCTGCCGATGAGCGCTTCAATATCATTGTCGGATACGGTCTTTTTGCGGTCACACAGGCGCTTGAATTCTTCAAAAAACTTGTTGACTTCGTCTTCATTGAGCTTGTAGCCCAGTTCGCCTACACGGTCCGAAAACGCGTGCCGTCCGCTATGCTTGCCAAGCACCATCTTATTTTTGGAAAGACCGATGGATTCAGGCGTCATGATCTCATACGTGGTGCGCTCCGCCATCATGCCGTGCTGGTGGATGCCACTTTCATGCGCAAACGCGTTCGCGCCGACGATCGCTTTATTCATTGGAATCGGAACGCCGATAATGCCGTACACCAGACGGCTCGCCCGGTAGAGCTGGGTGGTATCCACGCGGCAGGACGCTTTGAGGTAGTCTCTGCGGGTATTGATCGCCATGACGATCTCTTCAAGCGCCGCATTGCCCGCACGCTCACCAAGGCCGTTGATGGTGCACTCAATCTGGCCCGCACCCGCAGCAATGGCGGCAATGGAGTTTGCAACACCCATGCCAAGGTCATTGTGGCAGTGCACGGACAGCACTGCGCGGTCAATATTCGATACGTTTTCTTTCAGGTAACGGATCAGCGCTGCCATTTGCTCAGGCACCGCGTAACCTACCGTATCCGGAATATTGATATAGGCCGCACCGCTTTCAATGGCGGTTTCCACGATCTGTTTTAAAAATGTGGGTTCACTGCGCGTTGCGTCTTCCGCAGAAAATTCCACATTCGGGCACTTCGCGCGCGCGTATTTTACCGCTTCCGCCGTACGGGCAAGCACCTGCTCCGGCGTCATTTTCAATTTGTAGTGCATGTGCACGGGGGAAGTGGACAGGAACGTATGGATGAGCGGCGCTTGTGCGTGGCGCACTGCCTCATATGCGGCGTCAATGTCCTTTGTGAGCGCACGGGACAGGGAAGCAACCATGCAGTCCTTTACGGTGGCGGCAACGCTGCTGACGGATTCAAAATCGCCCGGAGAGGAAATGGCGAAGCCTGCTTCGATGACATCTACCTTGAGGCGTTCAAGCTGCTTTGCGACCTCCAATTTTTCACGTAAATCCATGCTGCAGCCGGGGGACTGTTCACCATCGCGCAGCGTTGTGTCAAAAATGCGAATTGATTGTTCCATAAAGCATCCTCCTTTCTACATATTTCTTATTCAACAATGGCTCCCCGTTCCGCGGATGTAACGGAGCGCGCATACCGCTTGATGTATCCTGTAACGTCCTTTTCCTTTTTGTAATCTGTGGTTTCCCGGCGGAGCTCGAGCTCTTCCTCGGATACAAGAAGGTCAAGCGCGTAGTTCGGGATATCGATGGAAATCGTATCGCCTTCCCGCACATAGGCAATTGGGCCGCCCAAAGCCGCTTCCGGCGAAATGTGGCCGATGGCGGCGCCGCGGGTGGCGCCCGAGAAGCGTCCGTCCGTAATGAGTGCAACCTCTTTATCAAGGCCCATTCCGGCGATTGCGGAGGTGGGGGAGAGCATTTCGCGCATGCCGGGGCCGCCTGCCGGGCCTTCGTAGCGGATGACGACGACGTCGCCTGAAACGATCCTGCCGCCCATGATGGCTGTAATCGCGGCCTCTTCTGAATCAAACACACGGGCAGGACCTTTGTGCACGAGCATGTCGGGCGCAACGGCACTTTTTTTGACGACCGCACCCTTGGGTGCGATGGAGCCGAACAAGATGGCGATGCCGCCGGTTGTGGAATACGGCTCCTCCAGGCTTTTGATGACGCTCCGATCATACACGCGCGCATGCTTCAGGTTTTCCTGCATGGGGTTGCCTGTTACCGTCATCAGCGTTCCGTCGATCAAGCCTGCGTGCAGCAGCTCGCTCATCACGCCGTATACGCCGCCCGCATCGTTGAGGTCCTGCATATGGTGGTGACCTGCGGGTGCAAGCTTGCAAAGGTTCGGGATACGCGCGTTGATTTCGTTGATGCGTTTGAGGGAAAGCGCAACCTTCGCTTCATGCGCGATGGCGGGCAAATGCAGCACCGTATTGGTGGAGCAGCCGAGCGCCATATCCACACACAACGCGTTTTCAAACGCTTCCGGGGTGAGGATATCGAGCGCACGAATATCTTGTTCAAGCAAATACATGATTTGCTCGCCTGCGGCCTTTGCGAGGCGCAGACGCTGCGCGTACACGGCGGGGATGGTGCCGTTGCCGGGGAGCGCAATGCCGATGGCCTCACACAGGCAATTCATGGAGTTTGCGGTGAACATGCCAGAGCAGGAACCGCAGCCGGGGCAGGCGTTGTCCTCATAATAGGAAAGCTCGGCTTCATCCATCTTTCCCGCGTTGATGGCGCCGACCGCCTCAAATACGCTGTTGAGGTCGATATTCTTTCCATCCCGGCCGGGGAGGGAAAGCATGGGGCCGCCGGAAACAAAAATGGAGGGAAGGTTTAAGCGCGCCGCTGCCATCAGCATGCCGGGGACGACTTTGTCGCAGTTGGGGATAAACACCAGCGCGTCAAAGCAGTGCGCGCGGGCCATACATTCTACCGTATCCGCGATTAACTCCCGGGAGGCCAAGGAATACTTCATTCCCTCGTGGCCCATGGCAATCCCGTCGCACACGGCGATGGT
>JAEYLA010000260.1 GCA_023461495.1 Bacillota bacterium
GCGGAATCTCATATCTGTTCTCCCGCAGTGCATGGATGGCGCCGTACGCCATATAGTTATTCGCAATCACCATTGCATCCGGGCGCCTGGGCAGCATCAAAATTTTGCACATCTGGTCATAGCCCGATCGCATTTTAAAGTCGCCCTCTCCCACCCAAGTTTCTGTGATTGGAATACCCGCCGACTCCATTGCCTGCTGAAAGCCTCTTAAACGGTCGGCGCCGGTGCTCTGATACAGCGGGCCTGTAATCATGCCGATTTTCTTGTATCCTCTCGACAACAACTCCTGCGTCAAGTGTTTTGATGCGGAAATGTTATCAATCGATACGCAGTCAGAACCCGAAAAATCCGGCAGAATATTATCAAAACAGACGACCGGGACATCCGCGTTGATATAGCTCTTTAAAAGGTCTTCATTCTTGCCTACCGAAGCAATGATGAGACCCGATATTTGTTTTTTCAGCAATACCCGGAGCGCGTCCTCTTCACATTCCGGGCTTTCGTCCGTATTGCAAACCAGCACGGAATACCCGTTCTCACGGCAAATGGACTCTGCACCTTTGATGACAGCCGAATAATATGTATTTGTAATATCAGGAATGACGATGCCAATTGTCTTTGCGTCCTTCAGCCGCAGAGAACGGGCTACCTCATTCGGCTCATAGGCATGCTCGCGCAACGCGCGCTGCACCAGCTTGCGCGTATCGGGGTCCACACGATCTCTTCCATTTACTACTCTGGAAATGGTGGAAACCGACAGCCCGAGCTCCTTTGCAATGTCCTTCAGCTTTACCATATCTAGCGCACCCCTGGTATTTGATATACGCCAACGTATAAGAACGTTTTTACACGATAGACAGTCTTAATTTAGTATGCATGATAAGCTGTTCATCCGTCAATGAAAAGATGGTTTATCCCTGCCGGATGCAGATTGTTCCAATCCCAAGGCGCAGGCCACGCCGCTCCTATACCTGTAGTGTGGAAGCGGCGTGATAGTCGCAACCTATTTTAAAGCAGCGCCGGAATGGAAGATCTTTGTCAATTCACTGGCTGTTTGAAAATCCAGCCCTCTTGCCTGCATGCCATCAATCAGTTTCCCAAGTTCGTAAAGCGCCTTTTCGCCACAGTTTTCCGTAATAAAGCGATCCGGAATGACGGTTGCCTCGCCGAAGTTGTAGCTTTCCTCCATCGGCCAGAATTCCCATGGATGGATGTACAGGCAAATGAACTTGGGCAGGTTCTTCTCCTCGCAGAACTTCAGGAAGGAGTCGATGCGGGAAAGGAGGTACTCTGCGCCCTTGGTGCGGAACAGCGGCCACTGGTCACGGTCGCGCTCTAAACCGGGGTCCTGGCTCTCCATTGCCATATCCGCAAAATTGGGAATTTCCAAGACCGTGGAATCTCCTTCCCGCGTCCAGTCCACCCGGCTGGGATGATAGGGCATAAAGCGCTCCCGGTAGAAATACATCGGATAAGTAGCGTCGGACGTATAGCCCAATTCCTCCAATGCATTGACAACAGCCGTAGAACCCCACAGCCGCGGCGCGCGAAACGCAGTGGGACGCACGCCGGAGGCTTCCTCGATCCACTGGGTGGCTAACGCAAGGCGCGGCTTCACCTCATGGGGCAGCAGCGGCTTGACGCCGGGCAGGGGGAACAGTTCATCGCCGACAGTCTCATGATATAGGGAATGGCAGCCTACCTCATTGCCGCTGTCCGCAACCAATTTTGCAATATGCGGATTTTCCTTTGCGCATTCCCCTGTGAAGTAAAAGGTTGCCTGAATGCCTTTTTGCTTAAACAGCTCGATCATCTTCGACGTGGCATTTTGGGTTCCCTCGTAAAACGGCGTAAAGCTTCCCACATCCGTTTCCATGTCCACGCCGATCATCGCATACATTTTTTCACTCATATTGATCTCCTTCCTGACGGAATATTTCAACGCGCCGACAGGCGGCGCTTGGCTACGTCCCCCAAACCTCCGCTTAAGGCCGTAACGGCCCTAAGAACCCATTCCCGTAAACGCCCTTGAATATGGCGTTTACGACATCGGGATTCCCAAGGGATGTGTCCCTTGGGTGGGGGTTCGGGGGCAAAGCCCCTGAAAAAGGTTTGTCGATACTCTGCATTACTCCTGATAAAACAGTTCTTCCATATCCTCATAATAGACGGCTTCCTCATGCCGCAGGAAGCAGGGCTTGGTATGCTGCCACCACTGCCGGGTCACAGGGTCCGCGGCCATCTTTTCCATGTCCTTTTCGTAATCCGTACCCGTATACTCAAAATACGAGACAACCTCGTTGCCCATCCTGTAAATCGAGTAGTTGTGGAGGTTACACGCTTCGATGGTCTTTTTTACATCCGGCCATACCGCCGCATGGAGCTTTTTGTATTCCTCAATCTTTTCGTTTTTGAGATATGCCCTTTGGCAAAACCTGCGTACATTCATCGCCCGGACTCCGTTTCGCCGTATTTGCCGTACATGTTTCAATCGCGCTTGGTGTTGCAGTCCACCAGCACAACCGCAAGCAGGATGACACCCTTGACCACCCATTGCCAGAAAGTGCTGATGCTCTGCAAAACCATGATGTTGCTGATGACCTGTATGAACAGCGCGCCAATTGCCACGCCAAAAATCCGGCCGCGGCCGCCGCTTAAGGAGGTACCGCCAAGCACCACGATGGTCATCACGTCAAAAAGCAGGTTCTCGCCGATCATCACATTGCCGGAGAGCGTTTTTGAGGTAAGGCCAAGCGCGCCGACCGCGGAAAGCAACGCGCACAGTACAAATGAAAGGATGCCGACAAACTTCACGTTGATGCCGGAAAGCTTGGAGGCTTCGATGTTGCCGCCGATCGCGTAAAAGCTCCGGCCAACCGCCGTATGCCTCGTAACGATATGCAAGATCACGGCAATGATGATCATCAGAATGACCGGGAAAGGAACAAAGCCTACATACCCGGCGCCTAAGAAATTGAAGGACTCCGGCAATCCGGAGATGGGTAGGCCGCCCGAATAGATGAAGTAAATGCCCTTGATGATGTTCATGACCACCAGCGTTGCGATAAAGGACGGCAACCGCCCGTATACCACCAGTACGCCGTTGATTACGCCCAGCGCGCCCGCCATGAGCATCACAAGAACCACCGCAAACCACACCGGCATCCCTACATTGACAGCAAAGCCCGCAAAGAAAATGGATACCATGCCGATGATGGACGTAATGGACATATCCATATTGCCCGTCAGTATCACAAAGAATTGCCCCATTGCAATAATAGCGATAAAGGAGGCCTGGCGCAACACGTTCATGATGTTGTTGGTGGTGCGGAAATTCGGGTTGATGCAGCAGATGGCGAACAGGACCAAAAACAGGAGGAGTATCATCCATTCCTGAAAAAATGCCTTGACCCCTCCATCATAGCGCTTGAATTTTGTATTGCTTTCGATGACCGGATTACTCATTTTCGTTTACTCCTAACAAGCTGTTAATAATGACTTCCTGGGTCTTGCGCTCGCCCTCGACCACA
>JAEYLA010000261.1 GCA_023461495.1 Bacillota bacterium
ATCCCCCACTTTCAATCCGATTTGACGACATGTGCGTCAAATCGGGGAAAAAAATGCCGCCATTAGCGGCATTTTAACCCGCAGAAGACCCATCGATAAAGTCCGCAGGACTTTGTCGATGGCCTGACAGGCGGCTATCCGCCTGTTTTCAGAGTATCGGCAAACCTTTTCAGGGGCTTCTCCCTGAACCCCCACCCAAGAGACATGTCCCTTGGGAATCCCTAACGCCTGGAATGCGCTATTGTGCGTTTTAAGGATGTCCCATCAACCCCATAGCGGAAAGCCGTCGGCTTTTCTGTTGCGCCAAAAAAACAGACATCCCAAATGGCAGCAGGCAATGCCGCCGTTTTGGGATGAATGCACATACAAAAAAGATTAATCGCTCAGGCCGGTCTCAAGCAGATTGACGAGGGTATCCACAGCTTCCACTTCATCTTCGCCAATAGCTGCAATCTCCACCTCCGTGCCCTTTGCAAGGCCAAGCGAAAGCACAAATACGATGGATTTTACGTTTGCTTCCTTGTTGTTGTCCATGCGTTTGAGCGTGATACGGGATTTAAACTTTCCTGCCGCCGCAACAAACTCGGCAGCCGGACGGGCGTGCAGCCCCGTCTTGTTCATGATCGCGGTTTTCTTTGCATACATACGCATCCCTCCATTTTTAAAGACTATGCGCCGATTTCCTGTTTGAGATATTGCTCCACTTCATTGGCGGTGGTGAAGGAAAGCGCCGTATGAAACAATTCCTCCGCCTTTTGCACCGTCAGCCCCGACAGCAGCCGCTTGATGCGTGCAACGGACGAACTGCCCATGCTCAGACGCCTGATGCCCATACCGATGAGCACAGCAGCCGCGAGCGGATCCCCACCCAGTTCTCCGCAGACGGCAAGGGGTTTTTCCGCCTCCAGAAAGTGTGCGGCAACGCTGCCGATCAAGGAAAGCAAGCCCGGATGATAGTTCTGGTAATATTGCGCCACGGCAGGATTCATGCGGTCCACCGCCAGCGTATACTGCGTAAGATCGTTGGTGCCGATGCTTGCAAAGTCCACCTCCCGCGCCACTGCCTTTGCCATCAGCGCGATAGAGGGTATTTCTATCATAATACCCACTTTTGCGGTCCTTGAAAACGGAATCCCTTCCCGCTCCAGTTCGTCCTGCGCGCGCGTCACCATCGCCTTTGCACGCCGGATATCGTCCATACTGCCCACCATGGGGAACATCAGCCACAGGTTGCCGTATACGCCAGCGCGCAAACAGGCGCGCAGCTGCGTATGCATCAGTTCCGGGCGCTCAAAGCAGAGCCTGAGCGCGCGGTTGCCCATAAAGGGATTTTGCTCGGGTGCTATCGGGATACACTCGGGCTGTTTGTCTCCGCCTACGTCGAGCGTGCGGATGGTCACAGGCCGTTCCCCGAACCGTTCGAGCACGCGCTTATAGGCTATAAACTGCTCCTCCTCGGTCGGCAGCGTCTTTCGCCCAAGGAACAGGAATTCCGTACGAAACAGCCCCACGCCGTCCGTATAGGCGGCAGCCTTGAGCTCCTGTTCGTCGGCGGAGCCGATGTTGAGCTCCACCTCCACATGCGTGCCGTCAAGCAGTTCCGACGCATGGTCCAGGTATATTCTAAGTGTATCGAGTTCTTTCCGGTGGCGTTCCCGAAGCGTCAAAAACTGTGCCTGCTCTTCTTCGGATGGGTCAAGCAGCACCACGCCCTTCACCGCGTCCACCGCCAGCAGGTCGCCGTGCGAGATATGTGTGAGCGCGCCCGGCACGCCGAGTACCGCCGGTATTTCAAAGCTGCGCGCTAAAATTGCCGTGTGGCAGGTAGCGCCGCCCACCTCGGTCACAATGGCAAGCACCTGCTTCGGATCAAGCGTTGCGGTGTCGGAGGGAAAGAGATCGTGTGCAACAAGCACGACGGGTTCCTCCAACCGGCTCAGATCGCGCTCGGGCAACCCCTCCAGGCACCTTAGCAGGCGTAACTTGACATCCTGCATGTCGGAAACACGCTCGCGGATCAATGGATCGTCCACATCCGCAAGCATCTGCGCCATCATGTCAAACGCCTCTTCCACCGCGCAGGATGGGTGCTTATGCTCCTCTTTGATGCGGAAGAGGACTTCTTCCTCCACGCCGATATCGTTTGCAATTTCCCGGTGGGCGGAAAATATGGCGGCCTGCGCGGGATTCTTTTGGGCAAGCCGCTGCTCAATGGCGTCAAGCTCTTTTGCCGCCGTTTCGCGCGCCGCAAAAAACGCCTCCGTCGCCGCGTCCTCCGTTCCCGGATGCAGCGGGGCGCTGTCGATCACAGGGGTAAAGGGAATGTGCAGGAATGCGCGGCACACCGCGTAGCCGCCTGATACCGGATTGCCCGTTAAATACATGCCTGTGCCTCCTGTGTGATGTAGCTCTTGAAAAAAAGCCGCAGTTATGAAATGGGTTCCAACTTGACTTGTTTTAACAATTCCTCCGTCTGCTTCGGGTCGGCGCTCTGGCTGCCGCTCTGCATAACGCTTGCGGCGCTCACCGCAATGGCAAGCCGTGCGGTCTCCATCAGTTCCATCCCCCGCGCTTCCCCAAACGCCAGGGCCGCCATCATGGCGTCTCCCGCGCCGACGGTACTCTTTGCCACTACTTTCAGGCCATACGCCCGGTAACGGGCGTTTTCGCTCAAAAACAATGCGCCGTCTCCGCCTAAAGAGATGGCTACAAGCTTTACGCCCCGGTCAACGAGCCAAAGCCCGCAGGTAATCATTTCCTCCATGGTGGTAAGCTCCCGCCCGAACAGGCGGGAAAGTTCATGCTGGTTGGGCTTGACCGCATAGGGAACCGCCGCTACCGCATGGCGGAAGCTAGTCCCGTCCGCATCCACAAACACTTTTGCGCCAGCTTCTTTACAAAGTGCCGTCCATTCGCCATAGAGCGTATCGGGTGCTCCCGGCGGCAGGCTGCCGGAGAAAATCACGATATCATCCTTACTTAGCCCCGCAAGCAGCTTCTCGCGCACACTACAAAGCAGCGCCTCCGTCGCAGGCGCGCCTGGCTCGTTGATGTCCGTCGTTTCGCCGTCCGCACAATCGATGAGCTTCAAATTTGTGCGCGTGGAGTGCCCAGTCGTCACAAAATCCGTGCCGATTCCGGCATCAGTGAGCGCTTTTACGATCCACGCGCCCGTATCGCCGCCAAGGATGCCCTGTGCGCTGCTCTCCTGCCCAAGCATTTTGAGCGTCTTTGAAACATTGATGCCCTTGCCGCCGGGATCCATGCGAACGGATTTCATGCGGTTGACAGAGCCTGCCGCGAGCTGTTCCACAACGCCCGTCTTATCCACAGCGGGGTTGAGGGTAACGGTGATGATCATGTATGCCTCTCCTTGCCGAACCCGAGGACGTTATTCCTCGATATTTTCCATAAAACAATCGTATATGAATTTTGGATCGGTGGAAAGCAAAAGTTTTTGTATGAGCTCTTCCTGCATCATAATATTCGCCACACCCGCCAGTATGGGAAGGTGCGCTTCCTCAAGCGCCGCGATGCCGATCAAAAGATACGCCTTGCCGCCTTCAAACGCGATGCCCTCCGGGTATTGGAGCACCACAAGGCCCGTCTTTTTGATGTATCGCTTGGCGGCTCCCACACCGTGCGGAATGGCGACACCCTCGCCAAGAAACGTGGTGACGACCTGCTCCCGTTCGATCATGGCCTCGATATAGGCTTCTTCCACACAGCCTTTTTGGAGCAGCTTCTCCCCCGCAAGGCGGATCGCCTGCCACTTATCCGTGGAAGGAAGCCCTGTAAAGATATCCAGCACAGTCAAAACATCGTCTTCCTGCCGGGTCTGTTGTTTTTTCGAAAAAAGTCCCACTATTTTCGTTCCTTTCCTGTCATCATAAAATATTCGCTCTGATATGCGGCCAAAAGCCGTTCGAGCGCGCTGTAGCATTCCTGCCGGCTGCCGTGCCGGAACGCCTCCGGCAGCCATTCTTCATTGAGGATACCCTGGCTGATTGCGCCCATGACGGCGATATATTCGCTCGGGCACTGCATGGGGGCAAGCATGACAAGGATGCATTGTACGCGCATCGGCTTCCCCTCGCAGCTGTAAAGCGTTTCCGCCGTGTTGCGCAGGATGCCGAAGCGCAGCTCCGTTACGCCCGCACTGCGCGCGTGCAGCAGCATGCAGCCCGAGCCGTAATCGATGGTGCTGCCGTATTTTTCCCGCTCCAGGAGCGCCTGCGAAACGCGCGCGGCAGCCTCATCCGTACCGCCGATCTCCTGTGCCACAAAGGAAATCAGCTCCTGCACCTGCGGCATGCGCAGCCCGTCGATCAGGAAAAAGTGGTCGAGCACCTGCAGGATGCCGTCGATCAGGTTCTTGACACCCGAAAGACGCTCCTTCATGTTTGCGCCGCCCTGCGTCCACGGCGTCGGCCTGCGCGGTACCGCCTTTAGGAGGCCGCGCAGCCGCGTTTTGTCCTCCTCCAGCAGGAAAGGCGAAACCGTGATGGACGCCGTAGACAAGCCCGCGATGGGAACGGTGGAAACCACAAGCTCCACCCCCCGTTCATGAAACAGTTGCTCGCTGATGTTGGTGGTCGCCAAAATATCGGTCAAAAGAAGTTCTGGGAATTCCCTGGAAAGCAGCGTCGCTAAGAACTGTGCGGAGACCATGCCCGCCGGGCAGCAGACCACCGTGCGGAACATGCGGCTGCGCTTGAGGTTCTTATCCTCGAGCGCCACGCCAAGATGCATGGCGATGTAGGCGATCTCCTCCTCCGGAACGGTGACAAGAAGCTCCCTCTCCAGCGGTTCAATACAGGTCTTTGCAAGCGAATAGAGGTGCGGATAATGATCCTTTACGGAAGAAAGCAACGGGTTGCGGATATTCAAATGCAGCTGCAGGCGGTTGATCGCGGGGATAAGATGCTCCATCAGCCCCCGATAAAACGTGGTATTGCTTTCAAGGAGGTAGCCCGTTTCGCTCTCCGCAATGCGGATGATTTCCCGGAGCAGCGCCTGCAGGCGTTCATCCGCCTGCTCCGGGCTGGAAATACGGCCGTGGCTCTGCTGCAGCAGCACCATCAGGTAATCGGCCTCTTCTGCGGGGAACGTGACGCCCGCGGCCTTGCCAAGCCTCCCAAGCAGGGAGAGTATGATAGGGTATTCCGCCGTTTTCTCCCACCGCGCCATCCGCTCCCTGGACGCTTTGACGGTATATCCGTCGTGTACGCGGCGGAGCATGCCGTATACGGTGATCAAAAACTCGCTGTAATCCTTATCCGCCTGCAGGATTTCGCGCAGCCGCGCCTGCATTGCCGCCTGCTCCACGATCTGCCACATCAGATCGGCATCGAGGAATCCCATGATATCCTGCTCCGCCATCGTATCGAGCACGGTGCGGCTTGAAAGCATGGAGATCACATCCTGCCACGCGTAGGTATCGTGGAACAGGTTGAGGATACCGCGCCTTCTCTGCCATTCGTCCGCAACGAGGTATACACCCACACCCGGCTTACGGGCAAGCGCAATGCCGTTTTGCGAGAGCCAGCTTTCGCATCTATCAAGGTCCGCGCTTACGGTGGCGTCCGTCACGCCAAGGGCGCTGGTAAACACCAGCATCTTTACGGGCTCCGCCGCATTTAAGAGCGTGGAAAGGATAAACTGCCGCCGCTCCTCTTTAGAGCAAAGCAGCAGTTTTGTTTTCGTATTTACGGCGCGCTGTAGCTGCGCCATATGTTCTTCGGGGCAAACGAGCCGGATCCCCTGGCTGGATTTGCGTTCCACCTGCGCGCCGTATGCACGCAGTTCATAGGTCAGCGCGCCCAGCTCACGCATCACCGTGCGCCCGCTGATCTGCAGCGACGAGGCAATTTCAGACACAGGCACAAACCCGTGCTTTTCGATCAGCGCGCCGACGATCTGCTTCTGCCGTGAAGTGAGCATGCTGTCTCCCTTCTATTTCGAGAGTGATCTTTCCAGAAATGACGGGCGGGAACGGATTGCATATTCCCGCCGGTCATTCTAGGGAGGGTTGTGCCTTTTACTCCTTGAGTTGCGCGATCAGCGCGTCATACTCGGATGCGTTCATAAAGTTGTTGATGGAATAGAGCTTTGCCTGCGGCGCTTTTTCACGCGCGCGTGCACTCAAAGAGGATTGTGTAACAACAACCGTCGCATCACGCGGAATATCCTCAATGGCATAGTGTTTGACGGGCATATCGATGCCTGCGTCCTTGAGTTTTTTCTTCAGGGTGGTTGCGCCCATCGCGCTTGAGCCCATGCCCGCGTCGCAAGCGAAGGCGATCATGCCCGAAACTGTGCGCAGCGCTGCGGGAGCGGTACCCTTGCTTTCGGCCTTCATGGCCTTCATCTGCTCGGCCGCCTGCTCGATATCATCACCCTTTTGCTTCCTGATAAAAGGGATAGCCACAAGCAGCGATACCGCCGTGGAGATAAGCACGCCCAGCAACACAGGGAAGAGTCCGCCCTTGGGCGCCATGGCCATGATCATAAAGATGCTGCCCGGAGCGGGAGCCGCCACTAAGCCCGCATTAAAGAGCGAGAATACTGCAAGACCGGATGCGCCGCCCGCGATAACGGAAAGCAGCAGCGCAGGGTTCATCAGGATGTAGGGGAAATAGATTTCGTGAATACCGCCCAGGAAGTGAATGATCACCGCACCGGGGGCGGAAGCCTTGGTGTTGCCCTTGCCGAACAGCCAGCATGCTAAAAGTACGCCAAGACCAGGGCCGGGGTTGGTTTCCACCAGGTACATGATGGATTTGCCAAACTCCATCACTTGCTGTGCGCCGATCGGCCCCATGATACCATGGTTGATCGTATTGTTCAAGAACAGGACCTTTGCGGGTTCCACAAAGAGGGAAATGGCGGGCAGCGCGTGAATGTTGTTGATAAACGTTGCGCCTGCCGCCAGGAACAGCGTGATGGCCTGGATGACGGGCCCGATGACCACAAAACCGAGCAGCGCTACGAGCATTGAGAGAATGCCCAGGCCGAAGTTGTTGACGAGCATTTCAAAGCCTGCGCGGATCTTCCCCTCAACCACGCGGTCGAACTGCTTGATGACCCAGCCGGCCAGGGGGCCGATGAGCATGGCGCCCATGATCATGGTCACCTCAGTACCAATGATAACGCCAAATGTTGCAACAGCGCCGGCAACGCCGCCGCGCGCGCCGCCTACCTGCTTGCCGCCGGTATAACCGACGAGTATCGGCAGCAGGAACCGGAGCATCGGGCCGACCATGGTGGCGAATGCTTCGTTGGGCAACCAGCCGACATCAATAAAGAGCGCCGTAATAAAGCCCCAGGCAATGAATGCGCCGATGTTCGGCATGACCATGCCGCTTAAAAACCGGCCGATTTTTTGTACGGTCTGCTTGCCGCTTTTGGTTTTGACTGCAGTTTCCATGCATACTCCTCCATATTCTTTTTACATGCGGTTGGATTGTACGATTGCTTAGAATGATGTCTGTTTTGCCGGCAAACGATGTGTGAAGAAAGCGAACCCCGGTGCCTGAAGAGTGCTCTTCATTGCGCATGGCACCATAGGACGGGTTCCTTCCATACAGGTTGGTATATTGTAATTTTCAGGCATACGGCGCGGGATTACAAGGGTGAACATCCTCCCATTTTGTCCGATTCACTTCATGACAAGAATTGTATGTTGCGCGCCGGATATGAAAAAAGCAGGCTCCCGAAAAGGCGGGAGCCTGTTTTAGAAACAGTCAGTCAAAATATCCTTCTTCATAGGTGCCAAACATTATGTGGGGCACGCGCCTGCCTTTATCAAAATACACTTCATACGAACGCCCATCCGCAAGAAAGAGCCGCACCACTTTATCGTCATTGGCCCATACGGTAAGCTCCGTCCGCGCGATGGGGCTCCTGTCCCCGTAGGAGGAGTTTTCATAATAGTAGCGCGCAATCTCCTCATAGGTCATGCTGCCGATCGCTTCAGGCTTTGCAAGCTCCCTGTCCTTGGGCGGAAAGCCGTACTCATAGGTCAGCATGAATCCGCAGATTTCCCCGGTATCTGCATCAAAATCCGTGTCGAAAAACACGTCCGAATCCTCGGGGAGCTTTGTATTCACAGCGGCAGGCGCATGGGAAAAATAAAAGCCGTACGGCGTCACGCTCACCGCACAGGAATCCGGCAAATAGCCGAACATATCATAAAGCAGGCGCATGGAATCCTCCGCCAGCTTCTGCGCGCTGATGCTGGTACGCTCTCCGTTGTCCGAAAGGAATATGAGGTCGGGCGGCGAAAACGGCTTGCCGTTTTCCGCATAAAACGCGAATTCCGGGCAAACAAACCCCTCCCGCCGCATCTTGGGCAGCTTCCCCTCGCCCGCAGGCTCCGCCGTCATACGGGACGTTGTGCCGTCCGTGGCGGAATAGGTTCCCTGCGCCCAGCTTGCCGGATAGTAGCGGTATGGATACGTGGAGACGTCCATCTGGTATTGCCCCATCCGCACGGAAATTACAAGCTCCTCTTTGGCGCAAAGGTATTCCTTTACGGAATAGTAACCCTCTTCCCGCTCGGAAAGCAATGTGGGCGGCTGCAGCCCAAGATAGTTTGCAAACGCCTCTGCAAGCGCCTTCGCGTTTTCCTGCTGTTCGGGGCCTGGCGCATACCCCTGTGATATGGCGAGTATGATGCCGTTCATTGCATCCACCGTGATATCGATATACCCCTGTTCCGCGCGCAGCGCATATTTGTTGAAATCCGCGCGAATCTTTTCGTTTTCCGCAAAGCAGGCCGCGTATTCGAGCGGCTGCGCGGGATATGCCGTATCCTCATTGAGCAAAAAGCCCGCTTTGCGCAGCAGGCCGATCTCCCGCGTCAGCCTTGACCGATTGTCAAGCTCCTCAAACGTCAGCGCGAGATAGTCTATGCGCAGCACGGACGCGTCCTCCCGTTCCCCCAGGTACAGAAGCTCCAGCGTGGTATATAGGAAATCCTCCCCAAGCGTATATGTTTGGGGGAGCGTTTGTGCCGGAATGACCGTAACGTCATCCATTACGGCGCGCTGTTCCCCTTCAAGCAGCAGCCTTGGCAGCGCCACGCCCAGCGCGCAAAGCAGGAATACGCCAAAAAGCAGATAAACGGGCACGCTACGCCTCATACGCGTCCTCCTCCCCATAGGGCAGCAGGAAGGAGACCTCCGTCCCCCTGCCGGACTCGCTTGTAAATATCATCGCCGTCCCATGCAGCTTTGCGATCGTGGCGCACAGGGCAAGGCCGAGACCCGCGCCATTTTGCCTGCGGGCGCGGGATTTTTCCACAGTGTAGAACGCCTCCGTAATCCGGGAAAGCTCCTCCCGCGGGATGCCCCTGCCGTTATCCCGTACCGTAACGCGGTAACCGTCCTGCTCCAAAGCGCCCGTCAGCCGCACGCTCTGGCCGCTCTCGCTCGCCTTCGCCGCATTCTCCACGAGATTGATGAGCATGGTGTCCAACAGATCCGGCTCCGCAAGGATGCAGGCCTGCGCAAAAGAAAGCGAAAGCGTTACGCCATATTTTTCATAAATTGCGGCGCCGGCAGCATCCTCTAAATGCAAAAAGATATCCTCCGCCTGTACGGAATACCGTTCAAATTCCTGGCGGTTTAACACCATGAGTTCTAATAGCTTAAAGGAAAGCCGTTCCAGCCGCCGCCCTTCCGTAAAAATGTAGTTGGCGGAATGGAACCGCCGTTCCTCCTCCATATCCTGTGAACGCAGCATGTCAGCATAGCCAATGATGGAGGTCAGGGGGGTTTTTAATTCATGCGCAAAGCTTGCGACAAAGTCCTCCCGCTGGCGCGCCTGCTCTTCAAGCTGATGCATATGCCCTTGCAACGCGTCGGCCATGTGGTTGAAATCTTCCGCCAAAGCGCCGATTTCATCCCGCCCCCGAATTGCGGCGCGTTTTTCATAGTTCCCCAGGGCAAATTCCCGTGTCGCCGAGGAAAGAACACGCACCGGCTTTGTCAGCACATAGCTTAGCGCCAGCAACAGCGCGCCGACAACGCCCAATGTTACAAGCATCGTCCCTGTGTTGGCGCTTGCCATCTCCTCCGCCAGCCGGAACGGCGCGCCGATCTCCCGCTCCCAATACAGCATTCCCGCGCGCACGCCAAGCTGCACGGGCGCGCTACAGCGGAACAGGTACGCGTCCCCTTCCCGCGCAATGCGGTAGGCCGTCCCTTCCCGTGCAGCGTCAAACAGCGGATTTTCCTGCACTTTTTCCGGATACACCTGCGCGCCGTCATCAAGATACAGTCGCGCTGAAGCAAACTCGCCCGTGCCGATGTCCCGCATGGTGGACGCAAGCTCGGACGTACTGCTAAAATACCCGTATCTTTCCGTCATGGAGGAGACGACCTTTACAAGCAGGCCGAACTGATCCAATGCCCGCGCCTGCTCCTGCTTGAGCGCCGTTTGAAACGCGGCGGAGGTCAGCACGTATCCCCATGCGGAAAACGCCGCGATGACAACGAACATCCCGCCAAAGAACACCTTCCAAGCGAACCTCATGCGCGTGTCTCCAGGCGGTAGCCTACCTTATATACGGTCTTGAGCGTTTCCTCCCAGCCAAGCTTTTTTCTTAGGCGCTGCACATGCAGGTCCACCGTACGGCTGTCGCCTAAAAAGCTCATATCCCACACGCGCTCGAAGATCACGTCCCGGAACAGGGCGATGTTCTTATTCTGCAAAAACAGCAGCAGCAAATCGTATTCCTTGGGGGTCAGCTCGAGCGGTATTCCCGCACGCAGCACCACGCGCGATTGGGGATAGATCTCGATTTCCTCAAAGCGAATCACCTCATCCGCCTTATGGTGGCGGCGCATCACGGTATCCACCCTCGCAAGCAGCTCCGCCACCGCAAAGGGCTTGAGAATATAATCTTCCGCACCCAATCTGAGACCCTTCACGCGGTCCTGCACGTCCGTCTTTGCCGTGAGGAAAATCACCGGGATACCCATGGGCGCAATATATTCCATCAGGGAGAACCCGTCTATCTCGGGCAGCATCACGTCCAGCAGAACAAGGTCATAGCGGTTCTGTTCGAGAACATCCGCCGCCGCCTTGCCGTCATACGCACATACGCAGCGGTATCCGCTGCTTGTCAAAATCATCTGAATGAGCTCTGAAATGGGCTTCTCGTCCTCCACGATGAGTATGGTATGCATCGCGGTTCCTCCCCTGCTTGTTTGAACAATATGTTATCGAACGGCTGTATCTGAATTGTATCAGAATCCCGTATGATTTACAAAAATATGAAAGGCGGAGGGTCGGGATCATCCGGCCCTCCGCCCTATGCTGTTTCATCTGTTTGGTATGGCCTAGAACAGCCCCGTGATTTTGCCATCCCCGTCCACGTCGATCAATTGTGCGGCGGGCGCTTTGGGAAGCCCGGGCATCGTCATGATATCCCCGGTCAGCGCCACAAGAAACCCTGCGCCGGCGCTCGCCTTCAAATTGCGCACGGTCACTACAAAGCCTTCGGGTGCGCCCAGAAGCGCGGCGTTGTCCGAAAAGCTGTATTGCGTTTTTGCCACGCACACCGGGAGGTTGTCAAGCCCAAGCTCCGTAAGCTGCGCCGCCTGCTTTTTCGCCGCGGGCAGCAGTTCCGCCCTTAAGCCGCCATATACCTTCTGTACGATGGCGTTGAGCTTTTCCTCAATGGGGAGCGCCGTATCATAGGAAAAGCTGAGCTTGCTTTCCTGCTCGCAAAGCTTGACGACCTCTTCTGCAAGCGCCATGCCGCCTTCCCCGCCCTTTGCCCAGACCTCGGACAACACGGCGTTGATAGAAAGCTTTTTGCACTGTTCCTGCACAAGCGCGATCTCCGCCTCCGTATCCGTCGGGAACCGGTTGAGCGCAACCACGCAGGGTAGGCCGAACACCTCTTTGATGTTCTTTACATGACGCAGCAGGTTCGGGAGGCCCGCCTCAAGCGCCACAAGGTTCTCCTGCTGCAACGTTCCCTTTTGTGCGCCGCTGTGGTGCTTGAGCGCACGGATGGTCGCAACCACAACGACCGCGGAGGGGTCAAGGCCCGCCATACGGCACTTGATATCAAAGAATTTTTCAGCGCCAAGGTCCGCGCCAAAGCCCGCCTCCGTAATGGCATAGTCCCCTAGCTTGCGGGCCATCTTCGTGGCGGTCATGGAGTTGCAGCCATGCGCGATGTTCGCGAACGGCCCGCCGTGGATAAGCGCGGGCGTGCCTTCAAGCGTCTGGACAAGGTTCGGCAGCAGCGCGTCGCGCAGCAGCGCCGCCATCGCGCCCTCTGCCTTGAGATCGCCCGCGGTGACGGGCTTGTTCTCATACGTATAGCCGATGATGATACGCGCGAGTTTCTCCTTGAGCATTTCAATGTTTTCGGACAGGCACAGTACGGCCATGACCTCCGAGGCCGCCGTAATATCAAACCCGTCCTCGCGCGGGGTGCCCGCCGTCGTTCCGCCTAAGCCGTCCACGACATTACGAAGCTGCCTGTCGTTCATATCCATGCAGCGCCGCCACGTGACGCGGCGGGGGTCGATACCGAGCGGATTGCCCTGGTAGATATGGTTGTCGATCATGGCGGCAAGCAGGTTGTTTGCGGCGGTGATCGCATGGAGGTCCCCCGTAAAGTGGAGGTTGATCTCCTCCATGGGCACCACCTGCGCGTAGCCGCCGCCCGCAGCGCCGCCCTTCACGCCGAACACCGGCCCAAGGGAAGGCTCGCGCAGCGCCACCGAGGCACGCTTGCCAATCCGCCCAAGACCGTCCGCAAGGCCCACGGTGGTGGTGGTTTTACCTTCCCCCGCGGGTGTGGGGTTGATGGCCGTGACAAGAATCAGCTTGCCGTCCGGCCTATCCTCCTGCAGGAGCTTAAGCGAAACCTTTGCCTTGTTGCCGCCATAGGGCGTAAGATATGTTTCGTCAATCTGCGCCCGCTTCGCAATTGCCGTGATCGGCTCAAGGGTTGCGTTCTGGGCGATTTCAATGTCTGTTGGAATATGCATGTTTTCTCTCCGCCTTTTCGTTTCTCTTTCACCGCAGCTTTGCGCGCGGAATCTTGACTGTGCTTGTTTTGCAGATTGATCTGTTGATGCGCTTATCCCTTAAAATACCCCAAAATGGATCGACTGTACACCTTGTTTGCTGAAAACATCTCCAAAAATGCGTTATATATCATCTCTCACAAAAAAAGGAATATGTTACCGCGGTGTAAACAGTTTGCACCGCGTGGTGCAAAAGGGCAAAAAAATGCAGTATAATGGACTACAGCAGTGGAACCTATGCACTTAATTATAGGTGGAATTGCTCTAGGGAGTGTTTGAAAACTCAAAATGCAGAATATTTTGTACAAAAGCGAAGCGAAGTTGCACCCCGCTTTTGCCAAAATAGACAATTGCGTTGGGATTTCAAACAGACTCTAGTTAGAGCGTACGCCCCAATAAAACACAGGAGGCATCTATGCGTTTTACAAAGGTACACGGCCTTGGAAATGATTTTCTGCTGATCAACACCATGCAGGAGCCCAAAAGGGATTATCTCGCCATCGCTCCCGTTCTCTGCCACCGCCAGACCGGCGTGGGCGCGGACGGGCTTTTACTTGTCGCCCCCTCTACCGTTTGCGATATCCGCATGCGCATTATCAACGCGGACGGCAACGAAGCGGAAATGTGCGGCAACGGCATCCGCGCATTTGCAAAATATGTGTATGAGCGCGGGATTGTTTTAAAGCCCGCGTTTACGGTGGAGACGCTTGCGGGCATCATAAAGCCGGAGCTACTTTTAGATGAGGACGGCACCGTCACAGGCGTGCGCGTGGATATGGGCAAACCCCTCTTTGACTGCAAAGAGATTCCCGTCGTGGGCGAGGGCGAATGCCGCAACCGCACATTAACGGCGCTTGGCCGGGAATTCGCCTTCTCCTCTGTGCGCATGGGCGTGCCGCATACGGCGGTGCAGGTGGATGATCCGAAGTCGTTCGATCTAAGAACCTACGGCCCCGCGATTGAACGGCACCCCATGTTTCCGCAGCGCACCAATGTGAACTTCTTCCGCGTGATCGACCGGAACAATATTGAAATGCGCACCTGGGAGCGCGGGGCCGCGGCAACGCTTGCCTGCGGCACAGGCTCCACCGGTACCGCGGTGCTGTGCGCGAAGAACGGACTGACCGAGCGATCCGTCAACGTCCACCTGGAGCTTGGGATATTGCACATCGACTGGGCGGAGGACGGCACGGCGTTTATGACCGGCCCTGCCGAAATCGTATTTGAGGCGGACTTCCCCG
>JAEYLA010000262.1 GCA_023461495.1 Bacillota bacterium
TGTCCATGCCGGGGAATCCGCTCAATTGCACGCGCAATAGTTCCACAACCGCCACCTTGTACCCCACTTTCAGGAATATGCGGCATAGGCCCAATCCTGACAGGCGGGAAGCCGCGATTGTTTCGCAATGTCCTAGTTCTACATGGAAAAAATCCGTAATTTCGCGCGCCAAAGGCAGAGCCGTCGTGCCTGAAATAGGCACCCCCCCTTGGTGTCTGCGGGCAGCCGGGTGTTGGTTGGTTCCGCACATCCCGGCAACTGTCCAGGGAAATTTGCTCCGCCTGTATGAATTGCAATCTATCATCCTCAAGACATCAGAATTGGTGACTTTTGACTGATTCCGTGCTATGATGGTAGCATTGGTTGATGACAATATCCAACACATAATATCTGCATTTCATCACAGCATTTTAATTGTTACGGAGCAGATTGGACGCAATATGAATTTTACAAGCTTGAAGTATTTTCTAGCGGTCACAGAGGAACTCAATGTCACCAAGGCTGCAAAGCGCCTGTACATCAGCCAGCAATCCTTGAGCGCCCATATTGCGGCGCTGGAAAAAGACCTGAACGTCAAGCTTTTCGACCGGACGCCGGTGCTTGCGCCGACCTACGCGGGCGCGAGATTGGAGACATTCGCCCGGAGAATATTGGATTTGGAGCGGCAGGTGTACAGCGAGATGGACGATATCGCGGGGCAGCGCCGCGGTGCGCTGCGCATCGGAATCTCCCACACCTGCGGCCGTGCCATACTGCCTGAAATCCTGCCGGAGTTCAACGAAAAAAACCCGTTCATCGAAACCTCCGTCATGGAGGGCAACTCCGCGGAATTGGAGGAGTACCTCAAGCACGGACGCATCGACCTGATGATCGTATTCACCCCCGTCACGCTGGAATCTGTGGAGATCATCCCCTTAGCTGTCGAACGGCTGTTGCTGCTTGTACCAAAAAGACTCACAAATGCGCTCTTTGGCGGGCGCTGCGAGTATATTCGTGGCAAATTCTCGATTTCGGCGGATATTTCCTGCTTTACGGAAATGCCGTTCATCCTGCTCAAGAAAGGCAACCGGATCCGAAGCCTCATCGATAATTACACCAGCTCCCGCGGCGCAAAGCTCAATGTGCTTTTTGAAACCGAGAATACGGAAACCGCCTACGCTCTCGCGCAAAATGGGATGGGAATTGCCGTCTACCCCGAGCTGTTTCTCAAGCACATCCACGGCATGAACTTCAGGGAGGATGATGAGAACCTGGATTACTTCCCCATTACGGACGCCTCCGCCTCGGGGACGTTGGCCATTTGCTATGACCGCAACCGCTACCTCTCCAACGCCGCGCGCGATTTTATAAAGATCGCGTGCGATGCCCTCAGGGAATAGCGCCTCACATTCTCAACGGCAGCAAAAGCACAACTACGCCACTGGTTCGTTAAGCTCCATACCGCGTCACACCATATCCATCGGCGCATCCATCAAGGAGGCAGCGAGATTGCTACCTCCTTTTGGGCTGCGGACGATGCTGCGGGGGGGCTTCCCTGCATCACCTTCTATAAAATACCCGTTGCAGGACCAGGGCTTTGGATGTAAAATATCGCTTGGTACCTAACCTCTTGGTGCAAAGCAAAAAAGGAGCGGATGATATTGGAACTGCAGCAGGAACATGCGCTGGCCTTGCGCTTAAGGGCGTGCGGACATTTTCTTTATTATCAGACGGGCGGAAAAGCGGGACAGCGGCGCATCCTTGTAACCCTTTTGAAGCAGGAGGGCCTTACTCAAAAGGAGCTTCAGGACGTGCTTGAAATCAGCTCCGGCGCTTTGAGCGAAATTCTCCAGAAGATGGAGGATGCTTCCCTGATTGCGCGCAAAAAGAGCAGCGATGACAAGCGGCAGGTAAAGCTTTCGCTCACACCCGCGGGAAAGGATATGGCGCTTCAGGTGAAGGCGCATTACCACCGCATGCTCGAGCGGATGTTTGAATGCCTGGACGAAGAGGAAAAGGCGCAGCTTGGCGGAATTTTAGAAAAGCTTGTGGCGCATCTGGATTTTCTCAAGACCGATCCGCTTCTGGAGGCGGGCGCTGACGGCGCGGGCGCGAAGCCGCCAAGATAAACCGGAAAGACCGCGCCTTACGGCGCAAGGAAAAGTATCAAGTTTTGGCGGGATTATTGTTCCCGCCGTGAAAGAGGAGTAAGGTTAACGGAATGTGGAAGGAACTTATCAAAAGCATACGGGAATATAAAAAGCCGTCCCTTCTGGCGCCGACTTTTGTATCGATGGAGGTTGTGATCGAGTGCATCATTCCCTTTGTCACAGCGCAGCTTGTCAACCAAATCAAGGCGGGCTGCGGCATCGATGTCATTTTGCGCTACGGGCTGCTGCTTCTCCTGATGGCGAGTTGTTCGCTTGTGTTCGGCAGGCTTGCGGGCACGGCGTGCGCGACTGCGTCAAGCGGCTTTGCGCGCAACCTCAGAAAGGACATGTTTTACAGCATCCAGTCCTTTTCCTTTGAAAATATCGACAGGTTCTCCTCGTCGTCGCTCGTCACCAGGCTGACAACGGATGTAAGCAACGTCCAGAACGCATATATGATGATCATCCGCACAGCCATCAGAAGCCCACTGATGCTCATTTTCGCTGTCGTAATGGCATTTATCATGGGCGGCAGGCTGGCGCTCATCTTTGTTGTGGTGATACCGATTCTTGCCGTGGGACTCTACCTCATTATCCGCAAAGCATTCCCAATTTTTCGAAGGGTGTTCCGCAAGTACGATGCGCTCAACAACTCCATTCAGGAGAATATTCAGGGCATCCGCGTGGTGAAGTCCTTCGTGCGCGAGGATTATGAAAAGCAGAAGTTTGAAAAAGCGGCCGAAGAGGTGCGCGTGGAGTTTACAAAGGCCGAGAAAATCCTCGCGTTCAACAGCCCCATCATGCAGTTTTGCCTGTATGTCAACATGGTGTTCATTTTGACCTTTGGCGCATACACCATCATCACCACGCAGGGGCTCAACTTCAACGTGGGCCAGCTTTCCTCTTTGATGGTATACAGCTTCCAGACGCTGATGAGCCTGATGATGCTCTCTATGGTGTTCGTGCTGATTACCATCGCGGACGAATCCGGGCACCGCATTGTGGAGGTGCTGCACGAAAAGAGCACGCTGACGAACCCCGAACACCCCGTGCGAGAGGTGAAGGACGGCTCCATTGAGTTTTCGGGCGTGAGCTTCCGCTATTCCGAACGGGCGGAGCTGATGGCGCTCCAGAAGATCGACCTAGCTATCCGTTCCGGGGAAACCATCGGTATCTTGGGGGGCACGGGCTCGTCGAAAACCTCTCTCGTCCAGCTGATCCCGCGCCTGTATGACGCCACGAAGGGCGTGGTAAAGGTAGGCGGGCTTGATGTGCGCGAATACGATATCGAGACACTGCGCAATGAGGTCTCCATGGTGCTACAAAATAACCTCCTGTTTTCGGGTACCATCAAGGAGAACCTGCGCTGGGGCAACCCGCAGGCGACCGATGCGCAGTTGCAGGAAGCCTGTAGGCTTTCTCAGGCGGACGACTTTATCTCCCGCTTCCCCGATGGCTACGATACGCGTATCGAGCAGGGGGGCACCAACGTTTCGGGCGGGCAGAAGCAGCGCCTGTGCATCGCGCGTGCGCTTTTGAAGAAGCCGAAAATCCTCATACTGGACGATTCCACCAGCGCCGTCGATACGCAGACCGACGCGAATATCCGAAAGGCGTTCCGCGCGTATATCCCGGAAACCACTAAGATCATCATCGCACAGCGCGTTGCCTCCGTGCAGGACGCGGACCGCATCGTGCTGATGGATAAGGGCAGCATTGTGGCTGTGGGCACGCACGACGAACTGCTGCACACAAGCGAAATCTACCGCGAGGTATACTATTCTCAGAACAAGGCAGGTGGACGGCAATGAAGCAGGGCGCCATGTTTCAAAAAGGCACATTGAAACGGCTTTTGAAAATGCTGTTTGAATTTTATCCCGTGGCCCTTCCGCTGGTGCTCCTGTGCATCGTGTTTACGGCGGCGGTTTCCTCCATACCCTCCATTTTCATGCAGAACGTTATTGCGGTGCTTGAGCAGAACCAGGGGGGCGACTGGGTGCATGTCGGCCCGCAGATCCTGCGCCTGGTAGCTATACTCGCAGGGCTGTATGTGGTTTCGCTTGCGTCGTCGTTCACCTACAACCGCGCGATGGCGGTCATTACGCAGGGCTCGCTCAAAAAGATGCGCGAAAAGCTCTTCCACAAGATGGAGGTTCTTCCCATCCGTTTTTTTGACACCCATCCGCACGGCGATATCATGAGCCACTATACCAACGACATCGATACGCTCCGGCAGCTGATCTCCCAGAGCATGCCGCAGCTTTTGGTCTCGGCGGTCACAGTGCTGACCCTTTTGAGCATCATGCTCTATTTCAGCGTCTGGATGACCATCGTGGTGTTGAGCGGCATGGCGTTCATGCTGACTGTAGTGAGAAAGCTTGGCGGCAATTCCGCAAAGTATTTTATGCGCCAGCAGCGCTCCCTTGGGAAGACCGAGGGCTTTGTCCAGGAAATGATGAACGGCCAGAAGGTTGTAAAGGTGTTCTGCCACGAGGAGGAGGCCAAGGAAGGCTTTGACGCGATCAACGATGAACTGTTCCGTGATGCGGAGCAGGCCAACAAATTTGCCAACATCCTCCCCCCCATCCTCATGAACATCGGCAACCTGATTTATGTCATGGTCGCGATGGCAGGCGGGATATTCCTTTTGACAAAGGCGCACAACTTGAGCATTTCGGGGCTTGTGTTCAGTATCAGCGTCGTCGTGCCGTTTTTGAACATCACGCGCCAGTTCTCCGGCAATATCAACCAGGTATCGCAGCAGGTGAACGCGGTGATCATGGGCCTTGCGGGCGCGGACCGCATCTTCACCGTGCTCGGCGAAGCGCCTGAAGAAGACAATGGCTTTGTGACACTTGTCAACGTTACGGAACAGGACGGCGCGCTCACGGAATGCGCGGCGCGCACGGGTGTTTGGGCATGGAAGCAGCCGCTTGACAATGGTGCGGCGCGCTACACGAAACTTGCAGGCGACGTACGCCTCAAAGAGGTGGATTTCGGCTATGAAGCCGATAAGCCTGTGCTCCACAGCATCACCCTGTTCGCGGAGCCGGGGCAAAAGGTGGCGTTTGTCGGCGCGACGGGCGCGGGAAAGACCACTATCACCAACCTGCTGAACCGCTTTTACGACATTGCAGACGGCAAGATCCGCTATGATGGCATCAACATCAACAAGATCCGCAAATCGGACCTGCGCCGCGCTATCGGCATGGTACTCCAGGATACGAACCTGTTTACCGGCACCGTTATGGACAACATCCGCTACGGCAGGCTTGACGCCACGGATGCGGAGTGTGAAGCAGCGGCAGCGCTTGCGGGCGCGCACGATTTCATCACAAGGCTGCCCAATGGATATCAGACCATGCTTTTAGGGAACGGCAGCAACCTCTCGCAGGGGCAGCGTCAGCTCATCGCCATTGCGCGCGCAGCGGTGGCCGATCCGCCGGTGATGATCCTCGACGAGGCGACCTCCTCCATCGATACGCGCACCGAGGCCATCGTGCAGCGCGGCATGGATGCGCTGATGGCGGGGCGCACGGTATTTGTGATCGCTCACCGGCTCTCCACGGTACAAAATTCCGATGTCATAATGGTGCTCGAGCATGGCAAGATCATCGAACGGGGCAGCCACGCGCAGCTGATTGAGGAAAAGGGCAAGTATTACCAGCTCTATACCGGCGCATTCGAGCTTGAATAGTACGATTGAAAGGGGCTGTCTCACCCAGGCAGCCCCTTTCCATACACGATGCGCATTAGAAGGCTTACACGCTGTTTGTCAGTGCAATCTGCAGTTCTCGCCCTTCCTTGACTTTATCAAGAGGTTGCGGAAACATAAGATTGATTATTACAATTGCATATTCCGATGCAGCCAGCGCATGCCGTCGACATGCGGCGTTGCACCTGTCCCATAGCGCGCACGCTTTTGAGGAAAAACGGAGCGAATTGAGGCAAAAACCGAAGGAATATTGGGGGTATTCCGAGGATTTTAACAAAGTTGCAGCCTTTTTTTCAATTGCGTCGGTTTTCAAACAGCCCCTATCCCGGATGCAAAAAGCCCGCTCATCCAGAAGATGAGCGGGCTTAAATACCGGGTAAAACGCTTTATTTCTGTTCTTCGGCCTGTGAGGTCGGCTTGTTCGTCATGATGACTTTTTCAACAGGCATCGTAAAACAAACGCCGTTGGCAGGCGACTTGAAGCCCGCCTTTTCCTTTACGATCGCCATGACATTCTCCAACGTATTCCCGTCCACAAGGCTTAAGATCATCTCTTTTTCAGCGTCAATGGTGATGCCCAAAATCTCTTTTTGCACAGCACCCGTTCCGCGTGCGTTGATAATTGTCGCACCGCCTGCCCCCGCCTTGCGCAGCAGCTCCACAACATCGTCCGCAAAGCCGGCGTTGACAATAATATAAAGCGCTTTCATATTCTTCGCTTTTTCCATGTTCTCCTCCAAAGTTAACGTGAGAGCTTTTCGATAGGTATCGTAAAAGCAATGCCCGTGTTCGGCTTGTCAAAATC
>JAEYLA010000263.1 GCA_023461495.1 Bacillota bacterium
AGGGCGATTACGCCAAAGAAGAATCCCCATGCGAAGCTCGTCTGGTACCCCTTCTTTTTCGCAAGGGACTGTACCGCAAAGCCCATACCCACAGCAGCTCCGACAACGACAACCAGCCAGAGAAAAATACCACCAACCATACCCATACTCCGAATCGCCATATCCTTTTCCTTCCCTTCTTGAAATGTCAGTTATTGATATGGCGGCATGCATCCTTTATGCACGCCGCCGTTCCCTTTTTTATTGAAAGTTCAGGGTGGATTTGTCCACCTGGGTCAGCATGCCTTCCTTGAGCTCAAAGATTTTATCGGCATTGCGGATGGTCGTCAGCCTATGGGCAATGGCGATAATTGTGCAGGAGCCCGCAAGCTCGTTGATGGCCCGCTGGATTTGCCGCTCCGTTTCCACATCCACAGACGCCGTCGCTTCATCTAAGATGATGATGGGCGCGCGCCTGAGCACCGCGCGCGCAATCGCCACGCGCTGCTTTTGTCCGCCGGACAGGCGCGTACCGCGCTCGCCAACATGGGTCTCGTATCCGTCCGGCATATCCATGATATCCTCATGGATATGCGCCGCCTTTGCCGCCGCTATAATCTCTTCCATTGTGGCATCTTCCGCCGCATAGCCGATATTTTCGGCTATCGTACCGTTGAACAGGAAGGTATCCTGCATGACCGGCGCGATGTTTTTCCTTAGGCTGTTGAGCGTTACGTGTCTGATATCCTTGCCGTCAATGCACACCTTGCCGTCAACGGGATCATAGAAGCGGGAAATCAGCTGTGTAAGCGTCGTTTTCCCAACGCCTGTGGGGCCAATGAGCGCAATCATTTCGCCCGGCTCGCAGGCAAAGCTGACGTTGCGCAGCACCTGCTGATCCTTTTCATAGCCAAAGTCCACATTCTCAAAAACGATTTGTCCTTTTACCGTGCCGATATCCGCCGCGTCTGGCTCATCCACAATATCTGAGGGCGCATCCATCACCGCCATGACGCGCTCCGCCCCCGCATATGCCTGCTGCGTATCCTCCAGCAGCTTCGCAAAGCCGGTAATGGGCGCGTAGAACAGTGCCAGATACAACAGGAACGCAACGATATCCGCCACATCCATATCGCCCCGGATGGCGAGCGCACCGCCTACACCGGCGACAATAATGGTGCCGATGGCGGAAAAGAACTCCACAGTCGGATGGAAAATCGCGCTTTTGCGCAGCGCAAACAGGATAGCGCTTGTATAGCCGTTGGCCTGTGCGCCAACGCTCCGCTCCTCGCTCTTTTCCTGCCCAAACGCCTGTATCTCATGGATGCCGGAGAAATTGTCCTGCAGCTTTGAATTGAGCGCGCCAAGCTTCCCCTGCGCAACGCGGAAATGCGGACGGATTTTTGTTGTAAAAAGGTAGCCCGCAACCGCAATCAGCGGCAGCGGAATGCAGGTTAAGAGCGCAAGCTGTACGTTGACGGAAAGCAGCATCACGAGTACGCCAATAAGCGTAATACAGTTTGTCACCATTTCCGGGATGATGTGCGCGTACAAAAGCTCAAATGTGGCCGTATCGTTAATCACACGGCTCATCAGATCGCCCGTTTGGCGCTCATGGAAAAACCGCATGGAAAAGCTCTGTATCTTTTGATACAGCTTGACGCGCACCCCTTCCACCAGGCTCCATGCCGCAACGTGCGCATAATAATTGCTCGCATACCGGAACAGCACGCGCAGCAGATACACGCCTGTAAGCGCTGCAGTGAGATATGCAATTTTTTCAAGGGCAGCGCCCTTGGGGAGACCGTCCGTAAGCGTCTTTGTAATCTCGGACAGCAGCCGTGGCCCCGCAAGATTCAAAACCGTCAGCAACAACGTAGAGAGGATCGCGATAGCATACAGTCCTTTGAACCGCTTCGCGTCCCCCATCAACCTGAACAAAAGTTTCATTACTCCTCCCAAACCAGCCTGCATGCAATACGCATACGTACATTAGGTAACAGTATACTCCGTTCGCTGCCTACTTTCAATGGATGCGGTTTTGAAGCAAGTGAAACACAAGGGTGATTGACCGGCTCCGTTTTGTTGTATATATAAAATAATTTCACTGCATGTACAGCTAAGGGGAATTAAAAAGCTTGTACATCCGTAAAGCTTAAAACAAAAGGGGGTTCGGATTATGGAACAGCCATTTACCCATGCAGAAGCGTATGAATTTTCACCGGAGGATGTCCAGCAAAACAAGGCGATGGCCATCTTGGCGTACTTTATCTTTTTTCTTCCATTGGTTGCAGCAAAAGACAGCCGCTTTGCGCGGTATCACGCCAACCAAGGGCTGATCGTTTTCATTGCATATGTAGCGCTTTATATCGTGCAGCTAATTCTATCTGCAATCCTGTTCGCAGGCCTGGCGTTTGGCGTATTTGCAATCGTATCGTTGCTGTTTACTCTACTTTACCTTGGCTTACTGGTTCTGCTGATTTTAGGGATTGTCAACGCCGCGCAGGGCAAAGCAAAGCCCGTTCCTGTGATCGGTGGATTTACTTTGATCAAATAGGTCTCATTCTCCTGAATATGATGAAAGCGCTCGCCGGTTACTGGCGGGCGCTTTGCATTCCCTTCATTCCAAGCAATATTCTTGTGATGCTGATCCGCCGGAATAGTTCATATCCCGCAAGGGAAAGCAGCAGGGAAAATAGCATAATCAAAAGGAATTTCGTCCATGCCGGAAGCGTTGTGCCTACTACATAAAAGGCAACCGCCATCATCACGGACTGATGCAGAATATAAACCGGGAACGAAGCATTGCCACAATAGTGCAACACTTTAGAGGAGTGATTGCAATGCGCCTGCACGGTGCCGAGCAATGCAAGGATGAAAAGCCACGCCGCAAGATTCATCATGAGGGTGATTACCCCGGACTGCCATTGATACCCGGACGCAAAATTGAGCCGGATGCCCACCAAAACAAAGCAAGCTCCCGCAGCCAAAGCGGCAATAAGCAGCCGGGCGCGGTATGCCTTGAGTATATCAAAAAGGTCTCTGTGCGCAAGCCAATAGCCCAGCAAAAAGAGCAGCGCATAATGGAATGGATTTTTCCCGCCTACCGCAGGCAGCGCACTTGCAACGGTCAGTGGGATGAACGCCCAGAAAAGCGAAGCCATCGTTCCAAACAGTACAGGCTTTTCCCTATCCGACCGGCGTATTCGCCTTAAAACGGGCAAAAGGGCCGTGCTGATCACAAACAGATACAGTAAGAACCATAGATGCCCCGGCGTAAAGCCGCCCGTGTAACCAGTCAAATCGGAGAAATTTGTGAAGTAGCCCGGTAAAAACGCAAAATAACTTCCGGCATATCCATATTGCTGCAAAAGGGCAAGGTATCCCTGCACCGGCACCACAAGGACAATCCCCGCAAGCAGCGGCACCAATAGGCGCAGCACTCGTTCTTTGAAAAACTGACTGGACGTACGTTTTTCCAGCGCATAGTAGGCGGAACTTCCCGCAATGACAAACATCAGCGGCATAAACCAGTAGGAAGCCAGCAATACGAACCATGTGGAAAACGAATTTACGGCATCCTTGATATAATTGGGTTCCCACGCATCAAACACGCGCGCCGTATGAAACGGAAACAGCAGTAAAATGCAGTGAATACGCAACCAGTCAATGCCAGCATTGCGCGGTTGATTTGGATTGATCTCGGCTTCAGGCATCGCTTTCATTTGTGTTTCTGCTCCATTCTGCATAGGTAATGGCATACCGTAGCTCGTCCTGCCATTCGCCGTTCTTAAAGCGAACCGCCTTGAGTCGTGCCTCCTGATGCATGCCGCAATGCTGCATCACGCGTTCGGAAGCGAGATTGTTTGCATTGCAGCAGGCTGCAATCCGCCTGAGGCCAAGCTCTGAAAATCCAATCCTGAGCAATTCCTGCGCCATAATTGTGGCATACCCCCGGTACCAATGCTGCCTAAGCAGCATATATCCAATCTCCGCACCTCCCGGATCGGTTTTCGAAAGCTTGATGTTGCACATGCCGAGCACAGTCGCATCCGAAAGCTCCGCCACATATTCATAGAGCAGTTGCTCCGGACGGCTGCAGTATTCAAGCGTTTGCAAGAAATACGGCAAATACGCCTCTAAATTTTTAGAAGCGTCAAAGAGCGTATAGCGCATGACCAGCGGGTCCGAATATAATTCAAAATAAAGGGACAGGTCTTTTGCCTGTACCGGTCGGAGCGTCAACAACGGCGCATTCGCTCCCATAACAATTCCTCCGCCATATCAAAATCTACAAATTTATACCAGTATATCATATCTCTTTTTGTACAGCACTCAGCCCCCTAACGCTTTCTCCATAAACTTCTCGGTAGAAATACCGCTTGGGCGGTTATAACGCCCAAGATGAAACAGGCTTGCGGGATTGTTGCGCTCTATATAATTGATGCGCTCCCTGCATGTGAGCGTCACGGTGAACCCCTGTGCGCGGAGCACCGCTTCGCTTTCCTGGTCCCAATGCCCAAAGGGATACGTAAATGTTGTAACAGCCATCCCGCAGTGTTCCCGCATGGCTGTGCGGAACGCGTCCACATCTTTTGTGAGGATGGCGGCATGCGCTTCCTTGGTTTCCCATGATTTGCGTTTCACCCCTTCACGCCCATTGCCGTTTGCATGCAGGTTGTAGGTGTGGCTGGCGATGTCTATATACCCGGACGCTTCCAGCGCCTTGATATCTTCCCAGTTCAAATAGGCATAGGCCGGGTTCTGGTCCATGAGTTCCTCCGCCCGCTGCGTATATGCGCCAACCACGGAAACCACAGCCTTCATTTCCAGGCGCTTTAAAATCGGAAGTACGTATACCAGGTTGTTGTAATAGCCATCGTCAAACGTCACCATGACCGGGTTTTCCGGCAGCTCCGCCTCGCCATTTATATAGGATACAAGTTCTTCGGGAAGAACCGTCGTATACCCATTCTTTTTCAAATACTGCAGGTCTTTTTCCAGCAGCGCCGGAGAAACCACATATTCCCCCGCTCGCTGCGGGTCACGCAGCACCGAATGGTACATGATAACCGGCAGCCGAACGCCCGAAAGCGCGTCCGCACGCATCACTTCCACCACGCCGCCGTCTTCAAACAGCAGCACCCCGGATATGACCAATACGATCATTGTAAGCAGCCCCAATATGCGTTTACATAAAATCCGTACCGCATTCTTCATTGTGCTACCTCCTGCGCCAATCCGTCCGCGCGCAGATATCCGCCTCCCTCCTGCTTCTGTATCGGCATACGGTTGCGTTCAAGAAATTTTACAAGTGGATAGACATCAATCCAAATCTGGTTGGTTCCGTCAATCTGGCTGTCGTCAAAGATCAGCTGCAACCCGAAATGCAGATGCGGCAGCTTGACGTTGTTGACGTCCTCCTTGGTGCTGTAGCCCGTCATCCCCATATAGCCGATGACATCCCCGGCTTTCACCGTATCGCCTTCCTCAAGCCCTGCCGCATATGGGCTGCCTTTTCGCAAATGCGCATAGTAGTAATACCGGAGCTTATCATGGCTGCGGATGCCGACACGCCAGCCGCCATACTGGTTCCAACCCAGCTTTTCTACTATGCCGCCCTCCACAGCGATAATCGGCGTACCGGTGGAGCCGCACAGGTCGTTGCCAAGATGCAGGCGTTTGTATCCGTAGGTGCGCGGATTGCCAAAATCGTCATAATGGCCGAACCCATACCCCTTTGCAATCGGCGAGTAGACCTTGAGTCCATAGGCTGTTTTGCGCGTTCCATCCTCCTGCACAACTTCACGCTCCCCTACAAACTGCGCAAGGATCGCCGTATACGCCTCCATATAGTAGGTATAGTAGCGCATGCCGCTGGTCATCTCCTCAAGCTTTTCCCCTTCGCGCAGGCGCGCCACAAGATCGTCCAGGGTTTTACTTTGTTTCCCCGCCTTAAATACGCCGCCGTTCTTTGCCGCGGTATAGGCAAGCAGTTCTATCCAATTAAGTTTTACATTCTCATTTTTCTGATGGGACTTGACGTCATATTGATACGCCTGTTCCAATACCTCTAGCGGTACGTGAAATTCCACCCAGTGGATATAATCCTCCTTCATTTCTTCTTCTCCGCCGGAAGAAGAAGATGAGGAAATGGCCGTCTCCACAGGTGCAGGCGGAAGAAGCAGCAACACGGCCCCCAACAGTACGCATAGCGTAAGCAGCGCGCCAATGGTTTGATAAGCCCGCTTTCTGGTTTGTATCTTCCCGGTCAACAAAAGCATCCGCCCCCTTTGCTCCTTACATGGAGCATATGAGACGGATGGCGCAGGCATGTGTTGTTTTCATCAATTCATCTTGGATTTTAGGCATGCCACAGTCATGCTTACAAGCGCAAAATGCCTGGCAATTTTAAAAAAAAGCAGAACGAAACAAACCAAACCCGGACGATTCCGATAATTTTTAACGGAATCTCACCCTGTTCTTTCTAAATTGGCAGCTGCGCTAAACTTCCGCTCAGCCGCTAGGATACCGAGAGGATGACCATGAAAATCGCGCCCAACACAAACAGTAAGGCAATAATTCCGGAAATAATTCTTGTAGATGGTTTCATAACCGCTTCCTTCTTGTTTTCCAGCCATTTATGGGCTTGTCGTTCATGCTATACGCTTGCGTGTCCGGCATTCTTCTGTTGGCACTCCGGTTAGCGAAAGCGCCTTGTTTGCAGGCAGGAATGTCTGCTACGTTTCAAACGTCAGCTTCCCCTTGCCCGTTTCAATTTTAAGTTCCGGCACGCTTGCGCCTTTAAGGGTTACATCATCGTAAAGCTCCACCACAAACAGGCCTACGCCATTGACGCCGCCCTTTACATGGAGCGTTGCGCTTTGATCCGCGCTTAAAGCGCCGATTCTTGCGCCGTTATGCTCTCCCGTATTGGTCGTTTCCAGCACGGAGTCCTCCATCAAAACCAGCGTACCGCCCGTCTTTACAACATTGTCCCCTGCCGCGCTGCAGGAAACCTTGGCGCCGGGATGCAATGTAAGATCTCCTCTGCCGGTACTGATGGCAGCGACTGCGGCCGTTATTTCAAGCGTGCTATTCTGCTTGCATGAAATACCCAGCGCCGATATGCCGGAGCCTTCCTGTGCGTTTAGTGTTAGCATGCCTGCCGCAGTATCGAGCGTAAGGGAACCCGCTGCCTGTATCGCGTTGATATTCGCCGATATCTTCGTATCCGTAGCTGTGAGCGTTCCGCTCCCCAAAAGCCCAATCCCGGTTTGCCCGGCAAGCACCGTTACGCCTGCCAACGTAATGGCGCAGCCGTCTTCCAACCGGATGACACAGGGCGCGCTTGCTGAAATGCTGTGCCCATTGCCGATAATTTCGACAGGACCGCGGGATGCAGCAAGCTTTAGCATGGTGTCTCCCATATCGATATCCGCCCCAAGGCGCACGGAACGCCCGCCGGAAAGAAAGAACGCCTCCATCTCACTTGCAGAGGAAACCTCCTGTTCTCCTGTGAGCTGCAATGGCTCCTCCATTGTAGCGGATCTCGTTGTGCAGCCCGAAAACAGCAACCCCAAAAGCAGGCAGAGCGCAATGCTCTTTTTCATATCTAATCGCCTCCGCAATCCTGATTCTATTGTACCATGCCAGAAAGCCGATTACCAACCGGGCACTTACAAATTCCTTTAACACAATTGTTATATTCTGAATGTTCGTGTTTTATAAGTGTCGCTTTTATGCCGCGCATGAAGTATTGACATTAATAATGGGATGCGTTATGCTGTTCTAGGTTCTGAAATCACTAGGTTTTGCAGGAAGGGTGTTGGTAATGCGTAAGCAGTATGATGTTGTAATCGTTGGTGCAGGTCCCGCGGGAATATTCGCCTCTTTGGAACTATTAGACAAGAAGCCGGGCATGAATGTTCTGCTTGTTGATCAGGGTCGGAACTTAATGAGCCGCAACTGCCCCGCGCGCACATTGGGCAAGTGCGTGGATTGCAAACCCTGCGCCATTATGAACGGCTGGTCCGGCGCCGGCGCGTTTTCCGATGGGAAGCTTTCGCTTTCCCACGAGGTCGGCGGAAATATTACGGACTATATGCCCCCGCATGAAGCGCAGGCATTGATTGATTATGCGGATCAGATTTATACGAAATTTGGCGCGCCCGACACCGTGCATGGGCGCAACAACCCGAAGGTCGGCGAAATTGCCTATAATGCAAGCCGCTATAACATCCATCTGGTACGCTGTCCCGTCCGCCACATGGGTACGGAGTATTCCGCGTCCACACTGCAGAATATGTATGACGCGCTCGTAAAGACCGAGGGTTTTACCTTTATGGAAATGACCTCCGCGCGTGAAATCCGCGTGGAAAACGGAAAGGTCACGGGCGTTATTCTGCAAAGCGCAAAAGGCGAAACATTGGAAGTGGACGCCCAAAAAATCGTGCTTGCCCCGGGCCGCGGCGGCGCCGCATGGCTTGCACAGGAGGCCGCGCGCCTCGGCGTGGAAACCCGTAACAACGAGGTGGACATCGGCGTGCGCGTGGAGGTCCCGAACTCCATCATGGACCACCTCACCAAAGAGCTGTATGAAGCAAAGCTTGTATACTATTCGGATACGTTTGAGAACCGCGTACGCACGTTTTGCATGAATCCCGGCGGGATTGTAAGCGAGGAGCATTATGAGGGCGGTATTGCGGTTGTCAACGGCCACAGCTACCATGAGCAGGAACGCCGTACGCAGAACACGAATTTTGCGATGTTGGTATCTACCCGCTTTACACAGCCGTTTAATGCGCCCATCAAATATGGAAACTACATCGCGCAGCTTGGCAATATGCTCACCGGCGGCGGTATTATGGTGCAGCGGCTTGGCGACCTGCTGCAGGGCAGGCGCACGGATGCTTCCCGCTTGCGCAAATCCACCACCGAACCTACACTCAATACGGCAGTGCCCGGGGATCTTTCCTTTGTGCTCCCCCACCGGCATTTGACGAGCATTATTGAAGCGTTGCGCGCGTTTGACCATATCGCGCCGGGCCTGTATTCTAAAAACACCCTCCTGTATGGCGTAGAGGTGAAATTTTACTCTTCCAAGGTAACGGTGGACAATCAGTTCCAGACCGCCATTGAAGGCCTTTATGCGATCGGCGACGGCGCAGGCATCACCCGCGGTTTGATGCAGGCCAGCGTCACAGGTGTTGTGGTTGCACGCGATATCGTGTCCAAATCGTAAAGAACGCTTTCATTACATGCAAAAAGCCGAAGCACAATGCCCGTGCCTCGGCTTTTTATGCTATGATTGGAAAAGCGAGCATTCATTTTTATAAGGAGCACACAATGAGAATTAACCATGCCGCGTTGTTTACACAAGATATTGAACGCCTACGTTCCTTTTACTGTACCTATTTCGGCGCAACGGCCAGTTCCATGTACCATAATCCTCGCACCGGGCTGCGTACTTACTTTCTTTCCTTCCCGGATGGCACGACACGCCTGGAGCTGATGACGCGGCCGGACGTAACAGGGGCTGTTTCTTCCGACTGTAAAATCGGCTACACGCACCTAAGCTTCTCGCTTGGAAGCAAGGAAGAGGTTGACCGCCTGACCGCCCTGCTTA
>JAEYLA010000264.1 GCA_023461495.1 Bacillota bacterium
CAGCCTGCACGCAGAACAGCCGTTGACGTATGGATTACTTGTGCAACCTCTGGATGCGTTTACGATGGCGCCGGATATCATCATACTCATTGCTGATCCTTACCAGGCCATGCGATTGGTACAGGGATACTCCTACGAAACCGGCATAAAGCCGGAAATCGACCTGGGGGCAATGCAGGGCATGTGTTCCGAGTGTACGGCATATCCCTATCTTTCGGGCAGTATGAACGTAAGCGTGCTTTGTCCGAGTACCCGCATGCTTTGCGGATGGGAGCACAGCGACATGGCAGTAGGTATTTCGTTCGAGCAGTACCGCCGCATCGTATCCGGCGTGATGGCGACCAGCGGTACATGCAAATAGCCAAAGCCGTTACTGCCGCTAACCCAATCCAAAAAAATACGAGTCATTGATGTCACCGTGGGTAGCGCGCAACATGACTGAGAGCAGCTTCCCGGGAAAGCTGTGGCAACCCAAAAGCACAGACCTGTACGAATTTATGAACCGTTCCTCGATCTTTCTATGGAACGCAAGTCATTCAGCGTTCAATGCCCATGCCAGACTTTCTTTGCCCGGCAATATGCTCAACGCTTCGTTATTTGCAGACTGTAGGCTTTATTAAAATCGCAATCAAAGTAAAAACTAACAGACAAAGCGTCCTGCTCATACACGATTGACCATTGCGTTGTCCATCTTTCATTCTGTTGGGCAACCTGTACAAGGGCATGTTTCACTTGCTCACCAGTAAGAAACCCTTCATTTTCTTTATGGAGGGAACTTAAGTATTCAAATCGTTGCTTCGCATTTTCCCCGCCGGCAGCCGTGTTTCCATTGGCAAGGTTGAAATTTGTCACCACGCTTGTGTCCACGATAACCAGTTCTCCATCCGCAAACTCAACTGCAACCGACGCGCCCACAGCATCCGAAATTGCAAGATGGTGACTGATGCCGCCTGAAGCGTGTACATCATACTGCTCTAACAACGCTATGGCTTCCTCAACAGTTGCCGCCTTGTTCAGCAAAAGACGAATCGCCGTCGTAATGGTCAGGTCCGGCTTATCCGTATCAACGGTCATCATGCCGCCTTCGTTGACTTCAAGGTCAGCCACACAAAGCCCTGCTTCATTGATTCCATCCATAGGGATATATAAGGCGGCAATGGCAAGCATTTTATTGGCAATACCCTCCGGAACAGCATTTGGACTGGTGGTGATATTTTGAAAATCGCAGGTTGAAATTGATGCATATCCGTCTTCAGGTATACATCTTACAACAATCGGAACAGAACCCTTCCAATCAAAATTACGCCCCCACACATGCGACCCGTCCGAAGTGTACGCAGAAATGGTGCTGCAGGCGGGCCCGCTTTCTGTGACGCCTGCCGAATAAAACCCTTTCGAGATATGTTTCGTAAGAAATGCGCTTACGGCTTTGTCGGATGATGCCCCTCCTGATGCCAAAAAATCCTCAAAATGATACTCTCCCACTACTTCCATGTAATAGATGCGCTTATTATCTGCTATTTTCTTAATAGAGGCGACGATCTTCAATTCATCACGAAACAGAATTATGGCACCGCCCGCAATGAGAAGGAAAGCAGCCGCAATCAAAACCAACAGCTTTCCTGCCTTCCGCCTTGTGCATGCCTTTTCTCCTCTTTTCAAACTTCCACCCCCGCCCAATAGAATAAGCCTACTTCATACGCCTGCAAAACATGTACACCCTTTGCCTTCATGCTAATCTGATGTCATTTTCCATTCGGACGATAAAAGAGCATATTCATAGGTATCCTGCCAAATCGGATGATTGTTGTGATCTGTCTTAAAGTATATATTCTGTTTTAGATGCCCTTCTCTTCTCATATTCAGACGTTCAAGCAGTTTCCACGATTTATCATTGTCGGGATTGCATTTTGCAATAACGCGCCGCGCCGCGCACTCCCTTATTGCATAATCCACAACAGCTTTGGTGCTTTCAGTTGCATATCCTTTTCCCTGATAACTAGAATTGAATACATAGCCCAATTCCCAGGTGTCAAACCCCTGCACAGATAAGTAGATATTCCCGATCAGCTTTTTATCTTCTTTTAAGCATACCGCCCAGAATGCATCATTATTTGAGCGCCTGACCGCTTCGCTTTTACATTCCTCTGCTGTAAAAACGCCATAAGGCTCGTATAAGACCACCCTCGGGTCGGACAGATATGCATAAAGGTCCTTCCAGTCTTCGGGAAGAAACCGCC
The DNA here is from genome assembly GCA_023461495.1 of Bacillota bacterium. Classification (GTDB taxonomy): domain Bacteria; phylum Bacillota; class Clostridia; order Christensenellales; family CAG-138; genus JAEYLA01. Next base: position 2,241 of record JAEYLA010000264.1, read on the forward strand.
TTATGGTTAACCTGTGTGTTTCTATCATATTATAGGCCTGCTCCTTACGCTGGAACGCTAATCGATGCTCTTTTTGTGCGGAACAATACGGCAATTAATACGGCGGCCAAAGGATATATGATCCCCACGGAGGCGCTCATATAAAAGAACGGCGGCCAAATCAGAACGCCGACAATGGTGGGCGAAATAATCCCGTGTATTAATAATATTTTCCTGATCGTCTTTTCCAGCGCGCCTCCCTGAAAAGCAAAAGCGGAGAACAACGTGGATAAGCCCATAAGCGTGTACGCCAGAGCATTCGCGGCAATCAACGGCTTTCCGGGAGCCATTTCAAATAAGGCGACACTATCAAACTGACCATTCAACATGCTGGGAGCAATGATCAAAACTTGAATAATATAAATAAAGCAGTTGATGGTTGCGTAAATACACGCAAGGCTTACGCCGATATGGCTACACATTTTTGACTCTGAAGGAGCATAATGATGGATGCTTACCGTCATCACCACAAAGGATAGCGCCAGAAATATAGACGGGGTGTAATACAATATTGATATCCAGAATTGCGATGTCAGAACTCCTGACATGTTCAGGATTGCGGCAACATCAAATGCCAAATAAAAGAAAGCGGAACACAGCGCCGACCAGAACCCGATTTTATTAATATTGTCCGGCACGGTTGGATGTTCCGTATTAGCTACATGCCCCTTTATTGCTCCACTATGATTTTTCATCAAGCAACCTCCTTTTCGGACTTCTGATTTCCTGGGGGACAGAGCACCTGCAACAGCAACCGCTTTGAATAGGCTGAGGAACATTACCAACGGCCATGATGTATCCTGTCTTTGGTATTTATCTGAATTTGGCGGGTTGCCGGTAATTCTTTCGCGGGATAACCCAAGGCCAGATAACAGGGAATCTCATACCCCTCCGGCACGCCGAGCGTCGTTTTGAGGTGATGGGTTTCCTCCTCAAACGGAATGCGCGTGACGCCAAAGATGCCTTCGGCGGCAGCGGCGAGCAGCATATTTTCAATGCAGCACCAAATGGACGCGAAGCTGTTGAGGGCGGATAATGACTCTGGCTTCAACAGCGTTCCATGGTGTCGGAAAACGGGGAGTATCAGACACCCGGCATTGAGCAGCATTCGATATTGCTTTGGAATTCCAATCAGGTACATTGCCCTCTGGCATTCATCGGTCAAGCCCCACTTATCGATAATAGCAGTAGACTCGTCCACGCTTAAATCCTTTGGCACATAACGTATCGCCGCAAGCCTCTGGGCTTTATCGTTCAAAATAATAAACTCCCATTCCCGCATATGATCGTTGGTGGGCGCTTGAAGCCCTGCCTTGATGATCCGCTCCAGAATATCCGCGGGAATGGCGCGGTCCTCAAAATCCCGTATTGTTTTTCTGGTCATAACAGTTTCATAAAAATCCATTTTAGATAACCTCCATTACTCAAATATTTCAGTAGACATTGTACCGTAATAGTAATGCTCTGAGACATTCCAGCCTTCAGAACAGCCGATTGGGGATTTTAAATAGAATAGAATATCGGACGCGTTCAAAATTTGCTGCAAATCCCCGGATAACAGCTTCTGATCAACGGAAGCGGATACAATCCTGCCGCACACAAGTACATGGCCCTTGCCCAGTCCTTTTATCCATTCCAGCCTGCATTCATAGTGCGCAACACATTCTTCAATCCTGCAAACCTCCGTCCTCAAGCCGCTGATTGGCGTCAAGCCGCTTGCTATTACTTCATCGGTATCGTCACCATAATGCTCTGTTGTTTTAAGCGCCTCATCCTTTATTTGTCTTGGGCACAGGTTTATGGTAAACTCTCCGTTCCCTTTGACCAGAGCATGCGTATCGCTGTTATCCACATCTTGAAAGATAAAATATGGCGATGAGCCGGGTCCGGCAGTAATACCCCAGGCGTTTAATTGTGCATTGTTGAGTCCATTCTTTTTCTTTGTCGTCACAATAAAAACCTGCATCGGAAAAAGAATGATATTGTCAAGCCATCTTCCGACTTCAAATTGTCCCGGGAAGTTTTCTTTTAATCCGTCAGGCGCAGTTACACTTAGTTCTGTTTTCATTTTCCGCGCTCCTAATCAAACACCTTTCATTAAAATGTTGAAGCAATATTTGTCCAAATTTTCGTAACCGATTAATATAGCGCCACCACGCTATTCATTCCGCTCGCCTTTCCCCCAGGACCCAACTTCTATGAGATTCCCCTCGGGGTCAGCAACAAACGACGAACGCATTCCCCAGGGTTCATTCCGCGGAGAGAAGATTGGGGTAGCCCCCAAATCTACAACTCGCTTGAATTCCACATCTACATCTGAGAATTTCGGCAGATCAATCGCTAGCTGAAAGGTGCCGTTTATGCTGCCCGGATAGGAAACTTCGATACCTAAATAGCCGTTTAACTCTTTTCTTTCATACATCATAAAACGAATGCCTTCATGCCGGAATTCCACGTGGGAACCCTTCCCATCCCACTCTACATCCATGCCGATGACATCCCTGTAAAATGCCACCATCCGCTTTATATCCCCCACAAATAGGCCGATAGCATCCAACTGAATCCCCATACATTTCCATCCTTTCTCTCTGAGCTCACATTATGTCCAGACGCATTACACGATTTAGGAATTCATCCATGTAGCAGTAGAACTGTTCCTTATCAGCCAAGTGAACGTTATGATCCGGATGGGCCATTTCATATGCGGCGCAATCGGGTATAAGCGCCTGCATCTTCGTATACTCGCTATCCGGAACAGCTCCATGGCTTTTTGATCGGATAAGCAAAACAGGACATTTTATTTGCGGCAGAAGCCGATACCAGCTTACATACTGCCCAATCCCGATGGCCATGGCGTTCGAGCTGAACATCATGTCATATCCCGCCACGGTCTCAACCAGACTGCTCATGAAATACTGAAATTCCAAATCAGAGCAGGATATTTTTCGAATATATTTTGCCGCCTCCATTCTTGAGCCGAACGGCAACGGCCAATCTCTCGTGGGGTTATTTTTGTGACACTCGGCTATTGGCGACGGTCTTTCCGGGCCCGCGGCCGCTTTATCCAGAATGGCTGCGGCTATTACATATTGGGGATATAGCGCTGCCAAATATCCGGCTACCGCGCCGCCCATCGAATGGCCCACCAGTATCGCAGACTTGATGTTGAGGTACTCCATCAATTCAATGATATCGTCCGCCATCTCTCTATCGGTATAACTTGATTCAGGCCTGCTGCTTAATCCATGGCCTCTTTGGTCTGGCGCAATGATCCGGTATCTGTTTCCGTACTGCTGTATAAAGTCATACCATGTTTCTGCTCTTCCGCACCTGCCATGAAGACATATAATTACACTATCCCCCGTTTGGCTATGCATAAAGAACAACTCAACATTGCTCAATGTTGCAATGCCTCTATATACTCTTACCTCGGGCATTTCCGCTTGCGCTCTCCTTCTTATGAATGTGCAAATCTCAATGAATATCCGTCCGGATCTTGTAATTTCATTTGATTTGTCTCCTGTCAAAATTCATTGCCGATGAAAATATCTAAAATAGTTTGAAATAACGTATCCCTTTGTTTTTTGTCCTGAACATCAATGCCGGTATATTTCAAAAAATCATCGGAACGATAAAAGACCAGTTGTGAAAACGATATAAGCTGATAGGCGATAATTCTACATTCTGTTTCAGACCTTTTGTCCCCGCAGCACTCTTTAAGCATCGGGAGGATATAGTATGGCAATTCTATTTCGCCCTCTAAAAGCAAATATGGTATCGTAGGCTTCGATAGTTCTGAATAGTCTATCGTAATATCAGCCATAGTGATTAAAAACTCCCTTAGCTTTTGCTTGGCAGGTATATTCTTATCCCTTATTTCTTTTAACGCATACGCTCTGTCCGCCATAAGTTTGCTGACGGCGGTATTTAGCAACGCATCTTTTGAGCTGAAATAGTAATTTATCATAGCTAAATTTGCACCCGCTTCGTTAGCAATTTGCCGAGCCGTTATTTTACTTGGATGTTTGCTTTGAGTCAAAAGCTTCATCGTCGCTTGTATTAATTGATCTTTGACAGTATCACCACTATGCATTACGCTACTTCCCTTATGCTATACTCGTATTAAACGCGTTTAATACGAGTATAGCATAGCGGAGAAAAATTCTTGTGTCAATGCCGATTTTTATTCGCTACATTAAATGCCATGCGGATTGCATGGCATCACAGCCTGTCAACAAACTTTCATGTTAATTTTTCTATGTAGGAGATGAAAATGTAGTTGCATATCGGCATGCTCCGCCGTCCCTACGAAGAGAAAGAACTTAGAAATACAGCAAAATTCGTCCAGACTGACGACATGTGCGTCAGCTTGGACTCCTTGCATGAAGGCCTGCTACGTCAGGCCTTGATGAGAAAATCCCGTCGATAAACCCAAATGGGTTTATCGACGGCCTGAGATGCATGCGAACTGCCTGGCATCATCCTTAAGCAGTCAGCAAAATCCGGTATGGGGCCTTAAGCCATGAAGCGGTTTAACAAAGCCAGATATTCCGTACAATGAGCAAGGCTGAATTCACCGCGTTTCATTCCGGGCACTACGCATACCTGCGCCTGGGGAAGCATGCGCATCAGCTTGCGGACCGATTGATCCAGCCTCCGTATTTCTTCCGTGCCAATAATGATCAGCATTTTTGCCCCTGTATTTTTGAGCGTATCCGGGGCGGCATAACCGGCGTTACTTTGGGTTATATTGATCAGGGATTTCTGATGCATGCTTTTGCGGTCTTTATAATACTGATCAAAGAGCTTCTCTTTCACAAAAAGCGCCCTGGCCTGCATTCTTGCAAACCATCTTTTCCCGATCAGGCCATAAACCAACTCGCCGCTCCTGGCCACCGACCGGGCTAGGCCGTTCAGGGGAATGACCGATGTACTTTCAATAATGGCGTACTTTGCAATATCCGCTCTTTTTGAAAGCACCTCAACAGCGATTTGCCCACCCAGTGAGAAACCGCAAACAGCAAGCACGTTCCCGTTAAAATTCGCGTCAATATATTGGATCAGCTTTTGCGCGGAGTCCTGTATGCTCACAAATTCCGTCGCCCCGTCTTCCCCATGGCCATCGATAATGGGTGTAACAATAAAATACTTCGTCTTCAATAAATGGATAATATCCGTGAACGACCACCACGAGAGTCCTCCCCCATGCAGAAAGATTACCGGAGGCTTTGTCCTGTCTCCAAACTCTTTATATCTCATCCCGCTTGCGCACCTTCCATATTCGCCGCAAAGGGTATACTTCCATTTAGCCTTTAGATATGGATACCGCCGCACGGCTAATCTGAAAAAGAGCAGCGCAACGATACCGGCTATATCATGCAGCATCTAAAGCAGCAGTATGGCAAAAACGACCGTGCTCCCGGCATTCCTTTGGCTGAGACATCACATCTCCCCTTCCACAACGAGCAATCTGTCCCAGAACGGGCCTTGCGGCCGGAGGAGATTTATGCCCCCGGCCCAAGCGTATCGGCAAGCGTCTGTAAATAAGAGGTGTCCGCGATTGCAACCACCTTGTCATCGGCCAGCAGCACGGTATCGCCGCGCGGCAATAACAGCTCCGATTCCCGCAAGATAGCGACCAGCACGCATTCCACCGGCAGCCTGATATCCCGCAGCGTTTGCCCGACTACCGCAGAGTTGGGATCGACAACCCTTTCTACCAGCGAATACTGCCCGCCGTGGAGCTTCAAAAGCGTCATCATATCGCCCATGGTCATTTCTTCCGCAACAAGGCGCGCCATGAGATCGGCCTGATTGAGCGCGGCGTCCACGCCCATTGTTGTGTTAAACAGCCATGCGTTTTTCGGATTGTTGACCCGCCCGACCACGCGGCGTACGCCGTATTCCAGCCGTGCGAGCGTCGCAACCACAAGATTGGTTTCGTCCGCGCCGGTCACCGCGGCCACTACATCCGTGCCGCGAACCCCCGCCGCCTCCAATACCTTGGGATCCGCGCCGTTTGCGTGGATGACGCAGTCTTCCGGCAAATCGCGTTTCAGGATGGGGATTCTTGAGCTGCGCTGATCGATGACTTTTACCTCATGCCCGCGCCCGATCAGCAGTGAAGCCAGATACGCGCCGACCTGACCGCCGCCTACGATAATGACCTTCATGTTTCACATCCCCTTCCCGTTCGAGAACCCGAACAATCTTTTCAGCCTGCCGCTTGACGCAACGACAACGGCAATATAGAGCACATCGCCATTTTGCAAAGCCATCCCCATCGTGGGCAAAACCGTTTTGTTCCCGCGCGTAATCGCGGCGACATGCACTTCGCCAGGGACCATCAATTCGCTGACCTTATGTCCCGCCATAAGCGGGGGGACCTCTATTTCCACAATATCAACATCGCCGTTTCCCACGCTGAATACGGTGTTCAAGGGCGAATAACAAAGCAGGTCCGCCGCCCGTTTGATGCCCCAGGTGGTAGAAGACAGCGTCTGTACACCCAAGCGCCTGTAAATCTCAGCTTTCTCCCGGTCATAAAGCCGGGCGACCACTTTGGGAACATGATAGATCTCCCGTGCAATGCGCGCGATTACTGCGTTGGATTCATCGCTGGACGTAAACGCCGCCAACGCGTCCGTCCTGTCTATCTTCGCTTTGAGCAGTACGTCGCGGTCGAAGCCTACACCCTCAACGGTTTCTCCCCGGAAGGCCGTCCCCAACGCTTGAAATGTCGATGCGTTGGAATCGATAACCGTAACGGTATGTCCCATTTTGCTCAGTGTCTGGGCAAGGCCGGCGCCGTTGCGTCCGCAGCCTACAATGATCATTCTCATTGATCATGCATCTCCTTTGACAAGATTCTTTTGGTCATCCTTTTTTGATCCAGCTTGCGTAGAACCGCTTTGTGCAGCTCCGTTATCAGCAATACCAGGGCGGGTATCCAGATCAGGAACGCCCATTCGCGCAGCCCGAGCGGTGCCGTACTGAAAAGCCCGTGCAGAAACGGCGTATAGGCAAGGACGCACAACAGTACAAGTTCTACGACGATCCCTATGAGCACCATCCTGTTGGTGAAAAAGCCCGTCTTGGAGATGGAGATGCGATCCGTCCGGCAGGCAAACACCATCCCAACCTGTGCCATGACGATCGCAGCAAAGGTCATGGTCGTCGCCGCCTGATAGGCAACCCCGGAACCGGCAAGCGGTACGTCCGGCCATCCGCGCGTCCAATTGAAGAAAAGATAAGCCGCGGTACAAATTCCGGCTTCGATGAGCCCATACCAAAAGAAAGCGCGCACAAGCAGCCTGCGGGTAAGCAGCGGTTCCTTTTGCGAGCGAGGCGGTGCATCCATGACGCCCGCTTCGGGCGCTTCAGCCCCAAGGCCGATGGCTGGCACCATATCCGTCCCCAGATCGATTGCCAGCACCTGCATAATCGTCAGCGGGAGCGGGATCGCTCCGCGTGAAAACAGGTAAAGCACCACCGGAACGGCCTCCGGTACATTGCTGTTTAAAACGTAAACAGCGAACTTGCGGATGTTATTGTAAACCGTGCGCCCTTCCTCCACCGCACCCACAATGGAGGCGAAGTTGTCGTCCGTGAGGATCATATCGGCGGCTTCCTTGGCGACATCCGTACCGGATATCCCCATTGCTACGCCGATATCGGCTTTTTTGAGCGCGGGCGAATCATTGACGCCGTCGCCGGTTACAGCGACGATATGCTTCATTTCCTGCAAGGCGGTGACCACCTGCAGCTTCTGCTCCGGCGCGACACGCGCAAAAAGGACTTCCTCCAAAAGTGCTTTCTTGAGCTCATCCGGCTGCATCTTGGCAAGTTCCACGCCGGTAATGACGCGGGGATGCTCGCCCTTGATGATTCCGATCCTCCGCGCGATGCTTTCAGCGGTCAGCCCATAGTCGCCGGTAATCATGATAATGCGGATTCCGGCGCGATGACATTTCTCAACCGCCTGTGCAACCTCCGGGCGCGGCGGATCCACCATGGCAACGAGTCCCAGGAAGGTAAGCTCACGCTCGATCAGCTCCGGCGTATAGTCGCCAAGGCTCCCGGGTAAATCCACGCCGGACAGCTCTCGCATCGCCACCGCCAATACTCGCAGGCCGTTTCGCGCATATCGGTCGTTGGCCGCCATAATGCCTTCGCGCGTTGCATCGTCAATCATCGCGGTTTTTCCGTTTTCCCTGATCTGTGTGCAGAGTTCCAATACCTCCTTGGGAGCGCCCTTGATATATGCGATCCGCCCGCCCGCAGCCTGGTGGATTGTACTCATGCGCTTGCGTCCCGAGTCAAAGGGCAGTTCGCGCAGGCGGGGCGCTTTTTGATTCAGTTGATCCAATATAAGGCCACCCTTTTGGGCAAGTACCAGAAGTGCTGCTTCCGTAGGATCGCCCAGCACGGTATAGCGCGGAGACTCCTCATTGGGCGCCACCAGCCTGGCGTTACAGCAAAGCGCCGCAGCAGCCAGCAGTTTCTTTAGTTCCCCGTCCTTATCGGAAACCGGCTGCCTGCCGCTTAAAATTTCCCCGCCGTTCGCGTCATACCCCACGCCGGTAACATCCAAATTCCGGCCGTCCATCCACAGATTGCTGACGGTCATTTCATTCTGCGTCAGCGTACCTGTTTTATCAGTGCAAATGACCGTTGTGCAGCCCAGCGTTTCCACCGCAGACAGCCGCTTGATGAGCGCGTTCCGCTTTGCCATGCGCTGTACGCCCATGGCCAGCGACAAGGTCACGGTCGGCAGCAGGCCTTCGGGGATAAAGGCAACAATCATGCCCATCGCAAAAACGAACGCCACCGCAAGCTCCGTGCCCACCAAAAGGATGGACAGCAGGAAAAACAGCATGCCGATGCTGACCGCTAAAATGGTAACGGTCTTCGTCACCTTGGCCATTTCCTTTTGCAGGGGGCTGGGCTCTTCCTTGAGCGCCTGCGTCAGCCCGGCTATTTTCCCAAATTCGGTATCCATGCCCGTGGCGTACACAACCGCTTTGCCGGTTCCTGCCGCAACGGTGGTGCCCATAAATACCCTGTTGGGCTGCTCCGCCCGCGAAAGGTCGTCCCGGAAAACCTCGTCCCTCGCTTTATGCACAGGATGGGATTCGCCGGTCAGCGTGGATTGATTGACCCGCAGGTCGTTGTCGTCGAGCAGGCGCGCGTCGGCCGAAATACGGTCTCCCTCCGACAGCAGGAGGATGTCCCCGGGTACCAGCTCTCCGGCAAGGATGCGCTGCTCCTCGCCGCCACGCACCACCCTCGCATAATCGGGGAGCATCTTCTTAAGCGCCTCGGTGGCTTTTCCCGCACGGAATTCCTGCCAGAAGCTGAAAACGCCGTTGATGACGTTGACCATCCAGATGGCAACGCCCAGCTCAGGAAGCCGGGCAATAAAGCCCACAATTCCGCCGCACCACAGCAATATCGCCATCAGATGCGTGAAGTTTGATAAAAACTTCCAGATAAGTGATTTGCCCTTCTTTTCCTGCAGCGTGTTTCTTCCAAATTGAATCAGGCGCTCTTCTGCTTCGGCGCCGGAAAGACCGCCCTCACGCGTTCCCAAGGCCGGACAGACCTCTGAAACGGAAAGCTTCTGTATGTTTGTTACAGCATCTGTTTTCAGTGTTTGTTTGTTTAGCGTATTCATAACCTCTGTATTTTACATCCCCATTCTGATCAGCTTTGCGTTTTCGATGCAACTGGTTCCCTGCCGGATATCCCACTACGGCCTGCCCGTCAGTATCCGTATCGCGGGCATTTCCTGCTTCCCGGCCGAAATCAGGACCAGCACATCGCCTGCCAGCACCTCTGTATCCCCGCTGGGAACAATGCTCTTATCCCCCCGGAGAATGCACCCGATGATCGCCTCCGGCGGCAGATCGATCTCCCAGATCTTCCTGCCCGCAATCGGCATGGTTTGTGCGATTGGAACCTCGGCAATGTTCACACGGCCTCCACTGAAGACGATTGCCCGGCCAACATCCTGTTCCACATGGTCTGTGATCGCCATACCATCTGCGTATTTCTGAGGGCAATCCGATTCATCTAACGCGCACGCCCCTGCGGAGTAGAAACTTGCAAAACGTTCCACGTTATGCCGTGCCGGAAGATATCCCGGATCAAGGGCGCAAGCCGCGCGGAAGTGTTTCATCGCGGCCCGCCGGTCGCCCATCTTTTCAAGCAGAACACCCATCAGGTTGTGCGGCTGCGGCGCATGCGGATATTCGCCCATGGCCACCGCAATCCGTTCCCCGCATTCCCGGTACGCTCCTTTCCCCATACATTCCCTGGCCGCATTGCACAATGCGGCCAATTCCTGTGCACCTTCGCGGCCATCCGCCTGCTTCATCGTTTTTCACCTCACAAAAAACGCAACTTACAACAATTGATGATAATGAAAATGGTGTGAGCATGGTGTGAGGATATGTTGAATCGTGTGAGAATGCTGTGAGCATCAAAAAAAGCCGCCCCGGTTTTGTAAACCGGAGCGGCTTTTTTGCGTGTCTATTCGTCTATAAGCCGGTATCCAACCCCTATCTCAGTCAGGATATACCGTGGCTTTGCCGGATTTTTCTCAATTCTGCGCCTGAGCCCTGCCATCAGCGTCCGAAGGGCCTGTGTATCGTTGCCATAACCCACGCCCCAGACTTCATTCAAAATATACTTCGTTGTAAGAACCTTCCCGATATTCTTAAAAAACAGCGCCAGCAGGCTGTATTCCATGGGTGTCACATGGGTTTCCTGCCCATCGATATAGATCAGACGCTTGCCAAGATCAATTTGCAGCCCTCCTACCTGCAGGATATCCTGTACCCTGTTGCCGCTATTCTGACGATACAAATGCCTGAGAGCCACGCGTATCCGGGCCAGAAGTTCGGTTGTGGAAAACGGCTTTGTCAGATAATCGTCGGCGCCCATGTCCAGCGCCGCCGCTTTCTCCTTATCCTGATCGCGCGCGGAAACAACGAGTATGGGCATTTCAGACCATTCGCGCACCTTCCGGATAACATCCATACCGTCAACATCCGGCAGCCCGAGATCGAGCAGCATCAAATCGACCGACTCCGACGCAAGAAGGCCCAGCGCACCCTGGCCGGTGCTTGACACAATATGCCGAAAGCCCTCCGCATTGAGCGTATAGCAGATGAAATTTCGGATTTGCTTGTCATCCTCAACCACAAGGATACATATGTTATTCGGATTCATTTCCGTATACCTCCAATGGGAGCATAAAAGCAAATTCTGCGCCCGGCCCGTCCGCGCGGTTACAAGCCGCGATGCTTCCGCCGTGCGCCTTTACCGCAGCGTCGCATATGGCCAACCCCAAGCCGATGCCGGGCCGCGCATCGGCGTGCCTCCCCCGCGACGTATAGAACATCTCGAAGATGTTCGGCAAATCAGCCGGCTCGATTCCTTCACCCCGGTCGCATACCGAAAACACGGCACAGTTGGCGCCGGCATCCTTTGTAACCGAAACACAGATTTCTTCCTGGGGCTTGGTGTGTTTGATGGCATTGTCCAGCAGGTTGATCAGCACTTGCCCGATGAGCTTCGCGTCCATGGGAACGATCAGCAGCTCATCCGGAACGTCGACGGCGATTTCATATTCAGGATAATGCCTCGCAATATGGCGGATTGCCGCCCCGACAACCTCCTCAGCCGCCTCCGGCTGCTTATGAAGCACCAGTTTCCCGTCCTGGAGGCGGGTCAGGCTCAGAATGTTCTCCACCAGGGAATGCAGCCAGTTGGCATCCTTATGGATCGCCGCCATATGCGGGTACCGCTGATCGTCCTTTGACGTCATACCCATCACCATTTCAGCCGTTCCCATAATGCCGGCGAGAGGGGTGCGCAAATCGTGGGAAATCGCGCGCAGCAAATTGCCGCGGTACCGTTCCTGCAAGATCGCCTCATTGGATTTTTGCCGCTGCTGCGTGGCGCGCAGGCGCTCCATTGCGATGGCTGAGCTTTCAATGACGGCGTGCAGCATCCTGGTCTGCGACGCATTCATGGCCTTTGCCGCTTCCTTGGGAACGCGGATGATTCCAAGTATCATTTCCCGCCCTCTGATCGGCCAATCATAGAACTCCGTTCCAACAACATAGCCGGATTGTATGCTCTCGATTTGACGCCTGAGTTCGTTTGCATCGTGGATTTCCCGGCGAACCTGCCGTTCAGGGGAAAGCTGCTGGATAAAGCTCTGCTCCGGGTTCCCGTTCTCGTCAAAGCAGAGGCAGCCTGTATTGCTGTTGAGCATTTTGCTGATGGCGCTCGTCGCAATCCCCGCTATCTCGTAGATATCGGTTGCATCCGTTAGACGGTTGGTCAGCGTATACAGCGTCTTTGTCTCGGTTTCCTTTTCACGGGCTTCCATCTCGTTGCGTTTGGCATGTGTGGTAAGCGCGCTTGTAATCAGCGCCGTTATGGTCATGATAACGAACGTGATAATATAACTCGGAGCGTTTACATAAAGCGAAAAATATGGCGCCGTGAAAAAATAGTTGAACGCAAACGTTGCTATCACGGAAGCCAAAAACCCGAAAACATATCCATCCGTAAAGCGCGCCGTTAACAAAACGGCCAGCAAATAGACAATAGCGATGTCGGTTTCCAGAAGCGCCATTGCGCGGAACAAATACCCAATCGCGGAGGCAGCACTCAGCAAAACGAGCATGATGCCTGCCCTGAGGGCGATCACCCTTATATTGGACGCCCGCTTCACTGCCGCCACCGGATATGCCGAAATTCCTGTACTGGTACGGTTCATAGCCCCAGTTTTCCTCCACGCTGTTCCATCTATCAGCAAAATACATTTCTTGAGCGCATATCAATAATCAAGCAGAACCCTGTAAGGAGGTTCCGTCTTTACAGATATGGCGAGAATGTCACATCTGCTTTCTTTTCCAATTTTAGAGATATCTCTTTATATCATTTGCTTTTATTTAGTATAGCACGAAGCGGGATTTTTTTTGTTGAAATCTATCATTCTGAAAGTTGCTGGATTCCACGCTGATGGTCTTGACACTATGCCGGATCTTAGCGTGCAAGGTCGGAGGCCTGCTGTTAACACCTTCAAAAGCTATACAGCCGCACGCCAATCGGTAGAGCACCGATAATAGGCATTGGCGCAGCTGGCAGCGCGCTAAGTTCGAATCCCCTATGCTTCAGCGAAGAAAAGACTAGATATTATCTAGCCTTTTTGCTCATCTTGCGTTAAGCTGCTCCTTTAACAACACAAGGCGCTGATCCTGCTCATGCTCACATCGGCGCGAGCAGCACCCGCATACCATACGCCAAAGGTGCTATATTGGGTGATTGGGGCACATCTCACGCGCCCAAATCCATTTGACCGCCGCACTCTTTATCTGTCTCACGCCTTTGCAGCAGCGTGCAAAGCAGGTGCTCCGCTTCTTCAAAATCCAACGTATTCACGGCATCCCGTACCTCCGTCAGCCCGGCATGGGTTGCGGCATCGTCCGCTGACGCGAGCATACGGTTGATGACATGCTCCGCCTCCGCACGGCGGAATGCACGGATAGCCGCAAGCAACTCCTGTACTGTAGATGCGGGCGTTTCCTCTTCCGTTTCTGCAGCCGGCATGCACGCTTTTGCGTATAGAACCGCCGCAGTCAGACCTTCTGCTGCTCTTTCCCATTGCAGATACAACAACGGCATGCCGCAGCGGACATATTCCCCGTCTCCTGCCATGCAGCGCTTTTCCAGCCGCGCCGCCATATCATGAAGCGCGTGGGCGCCTACGGCCTTTGCCTTGCTTTTGAGGGAGTGCACCGGATACATCAGCGCGTTCCAGTTTCCCTGCCGCAGCAGCATTTTTGTATCCTCCAAGGATGATTGATGGTTTTCAGTAAAAAATCCCGCAAGCTTCAAATATTGCCTGAAATCTCCGTTAAGGTATCTAAGCCCGTCCTGCAGGAAAATATCATATTCCAGAAGCTCTTTTTCAAGCTTCTCCCGCACCTCCGGGTAAGCTTCTATACATGCTTGCGTCGTCCTTGTAACGAGCCGCTCCGGCAGGCAATTCAACAGCGCAGTCTCGAGCTCCTTCCACATCACAGGTTTGGACAGATACGCCGTAAATCCTTCCCGGTGGAATAGTTCCTTCGCCCCCGCAACGGTATTTGCAGTAAGCGCGATGACGGGCGTAATATCATCCGCCAGATCGCCCCGGATGCGGCGATAGGTCTCTATCCCGTCCATTTCCGGCATCATATAGTCTAAGAGCACAGCGTGGTACTGCTTTTCCTGAAGCTTCTTCATGCACTCCAGCCCGCTGGACGCGGTATCCACCTGCAGCAGGGTGCGCTTGAGGAGCGCCTTGACAACCTGCAGATTTTCCGCATTGTCATCCACCACAAGGATGTGCCCCTCCGGGGCGAGGAAGCTTTCCTCCGCATGGTCGGCGCAAGCATCTGGCCCAAACGCCGCAAATTTACCAAGCGGCATAGCATCCCTGACGATCTGCGGGATTTCTGCCGCAAACGTACTGCCCTTTCCCCATATGCTGTCCATACGGATACAGCCGTCCATCAGCTGCGTCAACTCCTTTGCAATTGCAAGGCCGAGCCCGGTACCCTCTATGTTCCTGTGGGCAGGGAGATCCACCCGGGTAAACGCGTCAAACAGGCCCGACTGCTCCTCTTCCCGGATACCGATGCCTGTGTCGGTTACCGAAGTGCAAAGAAGAATCTCCCCAGGCACCCTGCCAGGCTTTTGGGCAAAAGCAAGCGTTACGGAGCCGCTCTGTGTATACTTCACCGCATTGCTTAAAAAGTTGACCGCCACCTGTTTGATGTGAATAAAATCGCCTTCAAGTTCGGCGGGCAGCGTTTCATCGATTTCGAGACAGAATTCCAGCCCCTTTTTTCCCGCGCGCTCACTGCCGATCACCGAAAGATCACGAACAAGTTCGGACAACCGGTACACTTCCTCAAGCACTTCCATCTTGCCGGATTCTATCTTGGAAACATCGAGGACGTTGTTGATCAGCGTCAGCAATGTCTTTCCCGCATTCTGGATGTTACGCGCAAAGCCCGTAATTTGCTCGGAATCGCTTTCGCGCAGCACCATCTCGTTCATGCCCAGCATCACATTGATAGGCGTGCGGATTTCATGACTCATATTCGCAAGGAATGTGCTTTTGATCTCACTCAGGCGCAGGGCTTCCTTACGCGCGCTTTCAAGCTCCCGCTGCTGCCGGTTGTACATGCCAAAATGCAGGAACATTGTAATGCCCAGCGCAATGCTCACGCACAGAAAGCCGATCAGGATATCGATGAGAATATCTGCTTCCGTAGCAAAGGATGTGACAATTTCCGGATGCAGGTAGGCGTACAGGCAACAGCCGATGTAGATCACAAGCTCTATAGCGCTTGTGATGAATGCCTTCTTTCCTTCGAGCATGAATATGGTAAAGAGCACCGCAAACACAAAAAAGGACGGCATACCGCTGTGATAACCGCCCGCTGAAAAAAACATGATGGGGAACAGCACCATGAATATGGCGATGATCGTGATCAGATAGCAAATTTGATACTTCCCGCTCTGGTAGGAATAATACAGCAGCGCACAGGAGAGCAGCATGGAGGCAAAGTTGGTCGCAACATTCATGATGCTCACACCCGCCATGATGCCGCTTACCGTAATGATCAGTCCGATGAGCGCACCCGCCATGGCCAGCACGTTAAAAAGCCTGACGCGGAAATCCAACTGTTTGTTCAGGAACGTGCGCCGTATCAGATCCAATAGCATTGTCATCTTTTTGCCTCACAACTTCCGATTACGCCTTGACTGAACTGCCCACTTTCATTAAAACCATATATGCCCTGCCCGTCAAGGTATTTATATCGCCTCTACAAAAAGAGCCGTCAGCAGCAGATAGAAAAATACCAGCAACGCAAGTATCAAAAACAGCGCGCCGAGCGTCCGGACCAGGCGTTTGTTTTGCGCTGCCCCGCATCGAAGGCATAAATATGCTCCTGCCGCAAAAAGCGGCAGAAGCAGCACCGCCACATAAACAGGCATGGATGATCCCCCTTTATCCGTCTTCATGCCCATTCAAGCGTTGTACCCGCTCACGCGCCCGGGCAAGACGTTCTTCAAGATTATCGTCCTTCGTTTTCTCAGGCGGCTGTTTCTTGTCTTTGTTCTGTTTCAGGTGCAGCGCGCCCTGTACAAGGCCCGCGCCAACCACGCCGCCGGCAACGCCTACGCCAGCGGCAAGGCCTGCGCCGCCGGGTATTCCGCCTTGTGTAACGCCAGCAGCTGCCGGGCGCACCGTACTGCCAGCCGATGTGGGAACGGGGTTGACTGCCGAAGCCGCCTCCACGGGCCCGGCTGCGTAATAATTGAGCGTTGTAGAATTATCCGTATACTGCATGGCCGGCGCCGACGCCGCAGCCGCTCCTGACGCAGCGCCGCCCGCGGAAGCAACCACAACGGGATTTTTGTAAAAATCCCGGTTATGCGCCTTGAGAGAATCCACCTTCTTTACCTGTCGGGTTTCCGATGCGGAATACCCGTCCACCGTCTTCCCCAAAAGCCCGCCAGCCGTGTTCATAATGGCACGCGTTTCATTAAGCTGCGTTACAAGCGCTCCAAGGTTCGTACGGACTTGCGCAAGCAGCCTGTCGTCTCCAAGCCTTCCCTTAACGCTGTTGATACGGTCTACATAGCCGTCAACAAGCTTCGCGAGCTTTTTGAGTTCCTCTCCCTGCTGGGAAAGCATATTGTATGAAACTTTATATACCGCCATATCCGCCTCCTGCCTCAGCGCATGGTGTTTTGGGGCAGCTTTGGAAGACGCGCCGCCTCCTGCTGGATGGATTTTTCGCTGCGTTCATAAGCATCGGCAGAGTCGTAAAGCGCGTTTACCATTTTCTCCACAGTCTGTAAGCTTTCCGCACACTGGTCGAGCAGCTTCTGAAAGCTTTGTTGGAACGTATCCGCAGCGCCGCCGGTCCAAACGCCCTTGAGCAGGTCTACCTGGCCTTTGGAAGAATATAGGCTGTTGCGCAGCGCGGTATGGCATTTGCCGATTTCTTCGCCGTATTTCCGAAGCGCGGCAGGGTCCGCATGAATTTCATTCGCCATAAGAAAAACTCCTTTCCTGATTAACCCTTGGCCATTTTCGCCTTGATGGCATCGGCAGCGGCCAGATCCGCCTTGTTATAAGAAGCCGCAATGGCTGTGAGCGTCTTGGAACAGCTGTTGATGGATTCTGCCAATTGCAAAAAATTCTGCGTGTTTGCAAGATATGTTTTCTGGTAGCTCTGGGCAGCGTCGCCCTTCCATATTCTTTGGAGGCCCGACGCGTTTTCATCGAGTTTTTTGAGTTGGTTCATCATGCCGGCGTAGATATTGTCAAGCTCCCTTGCGGCGTTTCTCATTTTTTGCAAATCTACTGTGCTTTGTGCCATATTGCCTGCGCTCCTTTTCTAAATTTGCTGGGCGGCCTGCCTTGCCGCCTCTTCCGCTGCACGGATTTTCTTTGCGGCGTTGCGCAAAAATTCCGCAACCTCTTTTAGGTATTTGGCCTTGTTCTTCATATCCGTCTCCATGCCGAGAATGTATTTGAGATACGCTTTGGCCGCATCGCCCGTCCATGCCGCTTCCACATTTTCATACACGGTAGATAGATTCTTGCAGCACTGGTTCTGCATATCGTTTGCAAGCTCGTCTAGGAGCTTTGCCTGCTGTATGGTCTCGGTATAGTCAAATCTTACGGCCATATGCCCCTCCTTTAGCGGAACGCCTTGTCAAACCGCAGGGATTTGCTGGATTCCTGCATAGTCTGTTCGTTCTTATCATAAATGCCCGCCATCTCATTGAGCGCCGCTTGATAGCCTGCAAGTGCGCGTACAAGCTCCACAGCGCTTCTTTGTGCCTGCTCTGCAGTATTCCTGATATTGTCGGATGCATCGCCCTGCCAGACGCCGCGAAGGGTTCCTATGGTCTTGTTCCACTCCTGAGAGTGCCCATCCAGCTGTTTTGCAATGTCGCCCAGCGTTTGCGCCGTTGCGGCGAAGAGCTTCGTGTCTATCCTGCTTTCGCTTCCGGTTGCCATATATGCCATTTCCTCCTTTACCCAAGCGCCCGCACAGAGGATAAGATTTCGCTTTCCGTCTTTTCAAGATCGGTTGCGGTATCCAGTAACTGGGCGCTGATTTCTCTGTACTGCAGAAGCATCTCCTGCATCGCCTCCCAATCCTTCTGGTAGCGGGCCATAAAATCCGCCTTCACATCGGAAACCCAGCCCTTATCCAACGCCTCTATCGTATCCGCGAACTTGCCCACGCAGCCTGAAATGGATTCTACAATACCATCCAGCCGGCTCACAGTGGAACGGATCTTTTCAGAGTCCACATTGCTTAAAGCAGCCATATATTACCCGCCTTCCGTCGTATCATTTTTAAGAATTGGCTTTTTCAAACACAGCCGCATACGGCGCGGGGTCAACGACGGCAACCGCGCACGCCGCTTCCCATACGCTCAGCGAGCGGTCTCCATAATCGTAATTGTCGTTGATCAGGGAGGCAAGCTCGTTGGCATTTTCTAAGGCTGGCACTTCGCCCAGCTCTAAAAACATGTGCAGCAGTTCCTGCGCCATAGTGACGCGTTCGTCATCCGTTGTGGTTCCATACCAACCGTCCACATAGAGCTGCGTGTACGTATAGTAGCTGTAGCGGTCCAGAATGGAATAAATCTCATTCTCTTCGTCGGTCAAATCCCCTTCCGCCGCATCCGCGTCCTTCTTTACAAATGGCACGTCGATATCCGTTATATGCAGTCCATCCTCATCTACATAGGCCGGGGTATCGCCAATGAGCAGCACGCCGTCCTCAAAGCCCCAGCTGCCTACGCTAAAGGACATGCCGTACATCATGGCGTAACTGGTATCTGCATTGATCTGCAGTTCTCCGCCGTTTACCGTCGTGTATATCCCGGGAAGCATGGCAGATATCTCTTCCTCATACGCTTGCTGCTCCGCCTGTTTCGCCTCACTCTCTGCAAGCATTTCGTTGGCTTGTTCCTCCATCTTGGCGTAAAGGTTTCTTCCTGAAATACCAAGTGTCTGGCAGAGCACGTCAAAATAACCGCCCTCGGCTTGATAGTCCAGCTTCCCGCTCAGCGTTCCGGTACGGCTCTCCTCGTTGGAAATCTCCGCTACAATAGCGCGCGCCTGCAGCGTGATCATGGGCGCAAAGTTCGCTGCGGAGGATGCGTCCCCCACAAGTCCGCCTCTCTCGTACAACGCGTTGATGATCACGCGCGTCCCCGGAACGGCGGTGGAGTACATCTGGCCTGTAAGATCGTTGACGCTCAACTTGAGCGCCTCCGCCAGCGTGGGATCGTTTTCGGCAGGCGGCGTATAGTTCTCAACGTTAATCCCGGTAGCTGCGCAGAACGCCGCAAACGCCGAGCCGGGCGCTGCAGGATCCTCCACTTCCACGCTTCCCATCCGCTTGCCGACCTCGGAAAGCTTTATCTCCCCGCCGTCGGTATACCATGTGATCTCATCCATGGCTTTGAGCATGCGCGTCTGGTCGCTGTCTGAGAGGGTAAAATACTCGTTGCGCGAAAGTACGATCGCCTCCGCCTGCTTGTTATAATTCGGGCTGTCGTTCGTCCCCGCGGCTATGATATTGCAGCCTGTCGCAAACACAAGCAAGGCTGTAATAAGCAGCAGGAGCAGCGCCGATACTTTTTTATTTTTCTTGTAGGTTCCGGTTTTCATATGGCCTCCTTGTTATAACAGAATAATAGTGTCGCCGCTTTTTACATCTACTTCCAGCAACGTTTCGTTATCCTGCAGCAGGCCTTCGAGCTGCCGGGAACAAAACAGCACCTGGGAAGGGTCCGCAAACAGCGCGTGGTTCTCAAGTTCGCAGATCTGGCGGATAAATTCCCGTTTTACTTCTCCCACCGTCATACAGCTTTCGGCGCGGAATTCATATATTTTGGCGTTGCCGGGCGCCTGCACTTCCAGATAAAGCTTGCTCATTTTGCTTCCACCTCCTTGACGACGGGCGTTATGATCTTCACTGTCTTCAAATCCGCCGCTGCATATGCCACCCCCGGCGGGAGCTTGCGTATATTGTCGGCAACGGAGAGCGGAAAGTGCAAGATGCTTTGCTGGTCAAACATTCCGCCCAGGTGAATGCCCCTGCTATACCCTACATAAGTCCGCATGGCGGCGTAACGCACGGCATCGGCATAATCATCCGGCGTGATGGCGGCAAAGAACTGTATCTTATGCTGCCGCCCCTTCTGGAGCGCGACCTCCATAAACTCGTTCATCTGCAGGTGCGGGCTATAGACAGCTTCCATAAACGCGCGCATGTCATTAATCAGAAACACGATGCGCGGATAATCGGAAAGCGCCGTTTTGACGTCTCCGCCAAAATCCCTTGCATCCGCAACGATCGCGTTTCTTGCGCTGAATTCCGGCACAAGTACCTCTTCCATCAATTCAAATAGCTCGGCGTCGTTATGCGCTGCCCGTTCAAAGGGCAGCTTTTGCGCAAGTAGGCCATCCGGCGCGTCAAACAGGAGCAGCCGCGCGCCCTTCTTTTGTGCCTGCAACGCTGTTGCAGCCAGGAAATTGGTCTTTCCGCTCCCGCCTGCGCCGCTGACCGAGAAGCAAAATTCTTCATCCAAGTCCAGCGTCACAAGCGTTCCATCTTCCATATTCAGGCCTGCTGATAGTACATTGTCTTTGAGCTGCCTGACATCGTCCCGGCCCATAAGCGCTTCGTAACTGAGCCGCTCAACCGCCTCACCGATCTTTTTTACGCCCTGCGTCCCCGTTTCCTGTACGGCGGCAAAGCGTTTTCTGAGCGTCTGCGTCTGGGAGAGGCCGGGTTCCTCGCGCATACAAAGCGCAACCTGGAATTCCAGCGGCATGGGCGCTTTTATAAGCCCTCGCCCCGGCGTGCGGCCTTCGGGGATCATCTCGGTACGCGTTCCGACAACGGCTTCATACTCGAAGCGATCCTGCATCTGCAGGCCGATGCCCGATGTAAAGTTCTGCCGGATACGGCTCCTGAGCTCACCCGCGTTGTTCATGGTCAGCACAAGGTAAATGCCGTAGCTCGCGCCCTCGCGGGAAAGCGCGACAAGATCGTCCTCATACTGGCCGTAGCTTTCCATGAAGGCGACGTAATTGTCAATCAGGAACACGATGGCCGGGCAATCCTGCTTCTGTATGGCGTATTCCCGGAAGGATCCCACGCCCTGCGCGGAAAACGCGCGTTTTCTGTGCTGCAGGGCATCGCGCAGCAGCGTGAAGGTTTCCGATAGTTTTTCATCTTCTCCTTCAAGCAGCACGGCGCCCACGTGGGGAAGGTTCTGGAACACGCCCATTGTACGGCTGGAGAAATCCGCAATGTAGAGGTTGACCTCCTGCGGCGTATACCGGGTCACCGCACCATAGATGAGCGTTTGGATTAGAGTGGTCTTCCCCGCGCCGCCGGTGCCGCAGATGAGCAGGTGTCCGTCCGTCAAGAAGTCCACCGCGCAAGGGTACTGACGCTGTTCTTCGGGCGCGTCCAGCAGGCCCACGGGCAGCAGGAGGGAGACGCCCTGCGGCTTTTCCAAATCAGGCAATTCGCTGAGATAAACCGTGTGGGAAAGCGGCGGCAGCCATATCTGCTTGACGGCGGGGATGCCGTTTTCCTCCGCAAGCTTTGCCGCGTACTTGACCACCGCGTCCAATTGGGTCACTTTCGCGATATTGTCGCTCTTTTTCAGCTTCTTCTTTTTCGGTGCGCCTCCTTTGCCAACGAGGGTAATCAGCTCCGCCTTTGCGCCACGGCTGCCCTCAAACGGAATGTTCGGCTCATATTCCGCGCCCGACCAGCCGGACTGGAACTCTTCAAAGATTTCGTCGCTGCCCACCTGGAAATATCCGCGCCCCGTGCCGGTGATAAACGCCGCGTCCGGGCGTTTTAGCATCTCGTTGCTGTCCTGCTTGTCTGCAACCCTCAAGCACAGGCGGAAGCGCGTATTGGACCAGATTTCATCATCCACCACGCCGCTTGGCTTCTGTGTGGCGAGTATGAGGTTGACACCGAGCGAACGCCCCACGCGTGCGGCGGAAACGAGCGCGCGCACAAATTCCGGCTGCTCTTTTTTGAGTTCCGCAAATTCATCCGCAATGATCAGAAGGTGCGGCATAGGTTCTGTCGCGGTGCCCGCACGGTACAGCTCAATATAAGCGTCGATGTGCTTGACCTTGTATTCATTGAACATGCGCTGGCGGGACTTGATTTCCGCGTGGATGGAGAGCAGCGCGCGGTTGGTGGCGTTGCCGCCGAGGTTTGTAATGACGCCCGAAAGATGCGGTAGCCCCAAAAAGCTCTGCGCCATGCCGCCGCCCTTGTAATCGATGAGGATAAACGCAACCTCATGCGGGTGATAGTTGACCGCAAGGGAAAGGATGTAGCTTTGCAGCGTTTCGGATTTCCCCGAGCCTGTGGTGCCAGCCACAAGCCCGTGCGGGCCGTGGAATTTCTCATGGATATCAAGGTAGAGCGGTTGATTGCCTGCCTTGTGGCCTACAAGGCTCTTCATGCTTTCATAGGTGCGGTTTTCAAGCCAGCGGTGGAGCATATCTAATTCCTCCACGCAGGAGGTCTGATACATATCAAGGAACGTCAGCAGGTCGGGAACAGCGGCGGAAGCGCCCGTTTCGCGCACACGGAAATTCGAGAGCGCGCGGGAAAACGCGTCCATCTGCCCAGAGTCAAGAGGATCAAACACAACATGCTCCCGCTGCGCAAACACGCCTGCGGTGCTGTAAAAGCCCTGCATCTGCGCATCATCGCGGACAATGGCCGTGCAGCCCGCGGGCAGCCTATCTACGGCGTCCGCAAGGCAGATGACCGATATTCCAAGCTCCCGCGCGGGATTCATCAGGTATTTTGCAATGGGCGCTTCTTCAATCAGCGACCAATCCGCAACCACCACAATATAGTGGGGCAAAATCTTCTGCCCTTCCTCCGCAGGAGCATTCGCCTTTTCCATGCGGCTGCGGATTACGCCCGAAAGATGGTACATCACATCGCCCACGCTGTTTTTATCGTTTGCAATCATACGAAGCTTCCCATCCGGCGTCCACACATGCGGCAAAAACCGCGCATACGTCCAACTGTCGAGCTCGCGCAGCGGATACACAAAACACATGCGCACGTCCGTATAGGAGGTTAGCCCCGCAACTTGCGCGCAAATCTGCCCTGCGATGCGGATTGCCTTTGTACGGGCATCACTCACAACGCCTGCCATACGGTTTTCATAGAGGGAGAATCCCACCGGCACATCCTGAAGCTCCGCCATGTCAAAACGCAGCCGTTCCGCCATATCATTGAGCGGATCGTACGCGGACAGAAGCTGCTCTTTTGCTGTGCTGACAGGATTGGGCGAGGGCATTGTTCCACGCCCGATGCGCACAAAGAGAAAATCTTCATGCGCGGCGCTCTTTTCCCACAGGCGCGGGCTTGCCTCAAGCGCAAATCCAACCGCCTCAGATGCGGAAGGCATCATACGCGTAAGTACACCTTTGTTGTATGCCTGCTTTTCCATCAGGCGCGCGGCGAGCTTGTTGATGTAGGCGGTATAATCGTTCACCCGCTTTTGCTCGGCCCTGCTTTCCTCACTGTTCTGGTAACGGATATTGAATATGGCCCACATGCCTGCCATGAGTGCGGAGCCGACCGTCATAATAAGGCCGCTTCCCATGGAACCGCTTTCGCTTCCAAGCATCATCGCGCCCACCGCCATGGGGATCATCATGGTAAAGGGGGGGCCGATGGTCAATAGCAGCGGCTGCCGCTTTTGTTCGTTCTTCTGGGGGCATTTTTCAATGGAAAACGCTTCTTCATCCAGCCGCTCCAGCTTCCGGGGCGCGCGCAGAAAATAATCCTCCTCCGCAGCCTCCCGCTCCCGGTCCTCTTCTTGCTCCGGCGCCGGCGCTATGCGGATAGGCTTGAGGGATGTCTCGTTTACCTGACGCTGTCCGCCGGGGTTGTTGACGCCCAGCACATTGCCAAGGTATACAAGCTTAAGCCCAACGATGTACACGATATCCCCGTAGCGCAGGATATGGCGGCCCGTCAGCCTGCGGCCATTGACAAATGTGCCGTTGACGCTGTTAAGATCCTCGACATAAGCGGCGTCCTTTTCCAGCGTGATTTCAGCATGGCGCGGCGAGCAGAATTTGTTGGTGTAGATTATTGCGCTCTGTGACCCGCTGCCTATGGCAACGCGGGGAAATGTCTTTGCATTCAGAAAGAACTTGTCAAAGCGGGTGTTGCCCTCTTGTACCTCCTCCGCAGTGAGGGAAAACACGTTGTCTCCCTTTTTCATCTGCGCGTTAAGCAGCAGCCCGCCGGTGAGTTCTACCTTCTGCGCCGGCTGCTCGTCGCGTATAAGCGTGAACTGGCGTCCGGAAGAAAGTGTCCAGACATTGTCCCACACTTCGAGGGGCAAGATAATGTCCTCCTCCCATCCGCTGATATGGGGGCGTATGGCAACAGGCACTGTTTTATTATCCACATTGGGCAAATAGCTTTCCTGGAAGCCGTTTTCAAATACGGCGGTCAGCAAAAAACTCATATAGACCTCCTATCCTTACCGGAGCGGGAATTCGATTGCGCTGTTACCCATCGCGCTGTTGAACAGTGCCCTGCCTGCTGTCTCGTTGACCGCACTGTAGATAACCAGCGTACCCTGTGCATACTGGTCATCCGAGCCGCGTGCGGCGATTTCCGCAAAGCAGCGGATGGGCGTACCGTCCGGATCGATATAGAACGCCGCCCGGACCAGCTCACCGTTGTTGCCTCCCGACTGATATTTAAAATCCCGGTAGACGACCTTCTGCCCGAACACCGTCTCCACCACCTCCAGGCATTCGCTCAGGAATTCTGCGTAGCACTGCTTCAAATCGCCGGTGGATGCGTAGACCTCGTTGAACCGGTCCGTCCAGTTCTCTGTGACCATTAGTCCGTAATCACCGCTATACAGCACCACCTTTTCTTCGTAAGGCTCTGATATCACATCCAGCTCGCAGGGTATGGTCAAAAACTGGCCGGTGATGGGGTTGTAGTAGCTGTAGCAGCCCTCCGGCGCATCCGGAAAGCCCAGCACGGAAAGGTCGGCGGGCGCAAGCGTGCCTTCCGTACCCGAAAGCTGCAGGCTTAAAATAATGCTCTGGTACATCGCATCCATCTCATCGGCTTTCTGAGCGCCCTGTTCGCGTCCAAACAAATCCAGCAGCACGCGCCCGCCAAACTGGCTGATGGCAAGCTGTGCCTCGTAGGTTTTTCCTTCATCCTCATATGAGAACACCGCCGCCCCTGCAATGCTGCCATCCTGCGCGATATTTACCTTGGGCGTATAGCCGTTGAGTGGGCTGCCGCCTGTAAAAAGCAGCGCGTGCTTTTGCATGAGCGCCTCTACGGAGGCGCTTAAATCTCCGTGCCCCGCGAGGAAAAGCTCTACCTCATGGGTGATATCTGAAATCAACCCGCCGCAGTCCAGGCCCGCGACGGAGGTGATGGTAATGACGCTGCCGCTCTCCTGTATCGTCCACCCAACAGGATAAGAGAACGAAAGACCGTTTTCTTCGCTTTTGTAATCGCGCGCCGCAACCTCCGGCGCGGGAGTAGACAAAGCAACCTCTTTCTGTTTATCCCCGCATGCGGCGAATAACAGCATAAGCAGCAATAACAGGGGCAGCAGCATCCGCTTGATAGCAGCCATATAAATCCTCCTTATCCTACCGCAACGCTCATGGATGCCGCCATAACGTCAAAATACTCCTGCGCTTCGGCGCCAAGATCGTGCCCTATGGCGATCATGCAGATATCCTCCACTTCAAACAGGCGAAGCGCGCAAACATT
>JAEYLA010000265.1 GCA_023461495.1 Bacillota bacterium
AGTGCTTTGTAGGAGAACTCCGCAATCGGATTCCATCCGCACTCAATAAACTGCGTGGTGGTTCTGTTGGTGGAGCCAAAGGTGATGAATTCTTCGGGCTTCATGCCGTCCGGCTCATAGGCCTTGCGGAACTCGGGCATTTTCATCAGCCGGTCGATCACTGCAGGCTCCACCGGCACATCGATGCGCTCTTCAAACACATCGACATCCGCAAGCATCTTGGCAATTTTGGGCGCGATAGACATGATCATGCTTGCGCCGGATAAATCCACAATATGGTTTGCGCCACGGCAGCCCGCAGGCATCAGGAACGCGTCATACCCGCGTTCGTTGAATATCTGATATGCACGCTTGATAGAGGCCGTACCGGCCTGCACGATGCAATCCTCCCCGACCTCAGGGCAGGAATCGTGCGCCACATCCCTCAGATAATCGTCCAGGCGCCCAACCATCAGCACGGCAATGCCCAAGCCCGGCTTCACGCCGTTGCGCTCCGCGCGCGCCTTGCCCCTCGCCCTGGCCGCTCCCACGGCGAGCACCTGCGGCACCGTAAAGCTGACGGTAGCGGCTACATTTAGTCCCAAGGCTGTGCATTCTTCATATGCTTCAATGCCCGCGCGGGTAGCGGGCAGCTTCACAACGATATTGGGCGCCCAGGACGCCAGCGTTTTCGCCTGCTCAATCATATAGGCCGCATCCCCGGTATAATTGGGATTTGTTTGCGCGCAAACATACCCCTTGCCCACAAGCCCCTGCTCAAAAACCGGCCTTACCTCTTCCGCGTAAAATCCGGTCACGCATTGCGCCAAAGCAAGCACCTTGTCCGTTCCTTTTAGTCCAGAAGGCAGGGCGCTCAGGCGCTCCTTCCAGAACGCGGTATCGTTGCGCAGCGTGGAATTGATCAGAAACGGGTTTGTCGTCATGCCCGCAGCGCCGTTATGAAACCCTTCAAGCTGTTCGGAGCGAACAGCGGAATCGTGCCAATAGATGGACTTTGTCTGAGAAGAGAG
This sequence comes from Bacillota bacterium, assembly GCA_023461495.1. Lineage (GTDB taxonomy): Bacteria > Bacillota > Clostridia > Christensenellales > CAG-138 > JAEYLA01. The sequence goes on from JAEYLA010000265.1 coordinate 1,011, forward strand.
CCACTGTAAATATTTGTTTTCCTGCATTATATTACTCCTTGAACTGTTTTCTTTCGAGCAACGCCGCGCATTCCATACTCTTTAGATACTCCATCGACCTTGCGGCGCACGCTTCCTGAGTGGGATAGGGCTGGCATTCGATCGTGACATAGCCCTTGTAGCCAATATCCAAGAGCGCATGGTAGTAGGCTTTAAAATCAATAGCGCCTGCCCCAGGGTATCCCCGATTGGAGTCCGAGAAATGCACATAGCCAAGCACATCCGCATAGCGCCTGAGCACATCGGTGGGATTTTTATCCTCAATATGCATTGAGTGGGTATCGGCATGCAGCTTGAGATGGGAAAGCCCCAGGCTCCGGATATAATCGCCAACCTCAGTAACCGTGCACAAATAGTTGGAAACGTATTGATGGATGTTTTCCACCAGCAGGCCGCCGCCAACAGACTGGGCGTAGACATTGAGTTCGCGCAGGCAATCGGCAAGCCTCTTTAAATATTCCTCCCGATAAGAAGCATCGGGGAGATTGCCGCGCATGGTGCCTACCACCACAGGGCAGTCTAATTGCGCACCCAAGTCAAGATGCTCCTTCAGCCTGTCCACGGCGGCCTGCCGTATGGCGGGACTGTCTGAAGTAACACAAAGCTTGTTGAAGATATACTCAAGCCCCGTGCAAATCCCGCAATACTTTAGGCCATTGTCCGCAGCCGCAGCCTTCAGTTCGAAAATGTCCTGCGCCTTCGGGTCATGGATATAAAGCTCCATCGCATCATATCCGGCCATTCGGGAGGCCTCTGCCACCTCCCGGATGGTCCCCCGGAAGACAGCCGGCATGCGTTCAGGCAATTGTTCAAGCGCACACTGTATCCCATATTGAAACAACATGATTTCCCTTCTCCTTCCCCATGTGCCGGGAACAAAAAAGCGTCCCGTCCATGGAAACACGAAGCGGCATACCGCCTTTAGCAGCCCAGGTAAGCGTTTTTCACTTCCTCATTTTCCAGAAGCTTTTCGCACGTATCGGACATGACGATCTCGCCGGTCTGCATAACGTACCCCCTGTGCGCCGTGGAGAGTGCGATCTTGGAATTCTGTTCCACAAACAGCACGGTGGTGCCCTCGCGGTTGATATCATTGACCGCCACAAAAATTTCCTTGACGATCAACGGCGCCAGCCCCAGGGAGGGTTCATCCAGAAGCAAAAGCTTCGGCCTGCCAAGCAGCGCCCTGCCGATTGCAAGCATCTGCTGCTCACCACCGGAAAGCGTGCCCGCCATCTGTGCGCGGCGCTCAAGCAAACGCGGAAAACGTCGGTAAACGTCATCCATATCGGTTTTGATGTTCTTGGTATCTTTCCTGAGGTAAGCGCCCATTTTCAGGTTTTCTTCCACGGACAGCTTGGAGAAGACATGCCTGCCCTCAAGCGCCTGCGCAATGCCGATGCCAGCCACTTTGGAGCCGGGATAGGCTTGGATTTCCTGCCCGTTATACAGGATTTTCCCCACTACGCCCCTGCGCTTGGTCAAGCCCGAAATGGATTGCAGCGTCGTCGTCTTCCCCGCGCCGTTCGCGCCGATCAGGGTCACCATTTCCCCTTCGTCAACATGCAGGTTGATGCCTTTGACGGAATGGATGCTGCCGTAATAATAATGAAAGTCAATCAACTCCAGAAGCTTTGCCATTACTCATCACCTCCCAGATAGGCTGCGATTACCTCGGGGTTCTCCTGTATTTCCTTAGGGCCCCCCTGCGCAAGCAGCATGCCGTTGCAAAGCACGTAGATATAATCGCTCACATTCATAATCAGCTTCATATCGTGCTCCACTACCAATATAGTGACGCCGGTATCAAGAATTTTTTTGAGCAGCACGTCAAGCTCCGCCTTTTCAGCGGTGTTCATGCCTGCCGCGGGCTCATCAAGCAGGATGATCTTCGGGTCGCTCGCAAGGCCGCGCACAATTTCAAGCAGACGCTGCTTGCCGTAGGAAAGGCTGGACGCGGGCGCAAACGCATATTCGTCCAGGCCCACAAACTGTAATAGTTCATGTGCCCGTTTGCAGATGCGCTCCTCTTCCTCCCGCTTCTTCTTTGTGTTGAAAAGCGAATCCCAAAAGGAGGCCTTTAAGCGGGAATTCATACCCACCAGCACGTTTTCGAGCACGTTCATTTTCCAGAACAGGTTGATGACCTGATAGGTACGGGCAATACCGGCCTCGTTGATCTGGAACCCTCGTTTGCCCTCAAGATGCTCGCCGTTTAGCATGACTTCGCCGCTTGTGAGCTTGTATACGCCGCTGATGCAGTTGAACAGCGTGGTTTTTCCCGCGCCGTTGGGGCCAATCAGAGCGGTAATCTTGTTGGGCTCTACGCGAATGCTTACCCCGTTTACAGCAGTCAATCCGCCGAACTTGATTGTGACTTTATTGGTCTCCAGCATTATACGCCACCACCCTTCTGCTCTGACTGGCCTGCATCCAGTTTAATTTTCCTTGCGGCATGTTTTCTGCGAATGCCGGTAATGAGATCCTTGATGCCGCCATAAATACCGCCGGGCAGCGCAACGATGACAACAAGCAGCAGAATGCCGTAGAAGAGCATCTGGTATTCCTGCAGGGGACGTATGCACTCCATCAGGATTTCAATGCTGACCACGCCGAGAATCGTCCCAAACAGGGAGGCCGTTCCGCCAAACAGCAGCATGGTCAAAAGCAGCACCGATTGCTTCTGCATCGACGTTTCGGGGCTGATGTACTTAATCAGGTGCACATACAGCGCGCCCGCAAGGCCGGTCAGAAATGCGCTGACCGCGAACGCGATGACCTTGTTTTTCCGTACGTTGATACCCATGCCGTCCGCCGCGTGGGTATTTTCGCGGATGGCGATGAAGGCGCGCCCGACGCGGGAATTTACCAGGGAGGTCTTCGCCAAAAGCACCAGAATTACAATCGCCAGCAGGAAGAAATACCACTTGAGATAATCCTCGTTCAAAAAGCTGATGCTGACAACGTTGATTCCCTTAAAGTCATGCGTAAACCCGCCCGGCGAGGTATAGAGGAAATAATAGGTAATTTCCCCGAACGCTACGGTAGCCAGTGACAGGAAGTGGAACTTCAGCTTGGAAGCAGGATATGCAAGCAGCGCGCCGATGCCCGCCGCAAGAACCGCGCCAGCAGGTATGGTCAGATACAGCGGGAGATTAAAATACATGTTGAGAAGGCCCGTCGTATATGCGCCAAGCGTAAAGAACGCCGCGTGGCCCAGCGAAATCTGCCCGCTGTAGCCAAACAGGATATCAAGGCCCGAGACCGCCACGACGTAAATGAGCATAATGCACATGATCAGCAGCGGATACTGGTTGCCCGCAACCATCCTTACCAGGAAAGGGAGCGCGCAAAGCCCTATGGCCATGCCGCCGACGAGCGGCAGTTTTTTCTTATTTATAATGTTGTTCAAATCAATACCTCCATTCTGCCGAACCGATTAAACGTCCTGAATGGCTTTCTCGTTGAAAATGCCGGTGGGCTTGATGAACAGGAACAGGATGAGAATTGCATATGCAATAAGGTTTTTATACGTTCCCGTCCAATAGCCTGCCACAAAGGTTTCCACAAGGCCCAAAATGACGCCGCCGATCATGGCACCGTACATGTTGCCGTACCCGCCGACAACCGCGCCCGCGAAACCTTTTCTGCCAACGAGAGAGCCCAAAGTGGTATAGACGCCGTACATCGGCCCAAGCAGCATGCCGGCAATAGAAGCGACTGCCGCCGAGAGTCCCCATGTGACGCCCGTACTTAACGAGGTATTGATGCCGCAGGATTCAGCCGCAAGCGGATCCATTGCGGCGCTGCGCATTGCTGTGCCGAATTTGGTCTGTGTCATGAACAGATGCAGCAGAACCATCAAAAAGAGCGAAACCCCAAGGCAGGCGAACGCTTCCGCCTGCGCGGTCACGCCGAAAATGGTAAATGTGCTCTCTTTGAATACCTGCGGAAAACGCAGCGTCGTTGTGCCAAAAAACGCCTGCGTAGAATTTTGAATGATATACGAAATGGCGATTGTGGCCAGAACAATATAAATCGGTAAGACGTTTTTATTAAGCAGCGCCCGTATTACGCCTTTTTCCAGCAATATGCCCACCAGAAACGCGCACGCGAACGTGAGCAGGAACGCCACATAAATGGGCAGGCCGAGTATATGGTAAAAGGTTAACCCCAGATAGGCGCCCAGCGTGATCATATCGCCCTGCGCAAAGCTCATCAGGCCGGAGGCTCTGTAAATCAGGCTGTATCCCAGCGCGATCAAGCCGTAGATACCCCCGATAATCAGGCCATTGATAAGCAGAATTTTAAACACTCTATTCCCTCCTATTCAGCATCAGCTAAGTTCACCAAAGGAAGCGGACAATGCCCTGTTTCGTTTCGCCCGCTTCCTTTGGCTCGTAGGACCCTATGTCCTAATCGGTTCGCAGGACCTATGTCCTAAAAAGAGCGCAATTTCATGCACGCCGCGCTTAGCGATCGCGGCCGGTGGCTGTTTTATAGGCGTCATAGCCGCCGGTGGCGAGCCATTCTTCGAGCACAATGTTCTGCTCGTTGAGCAATACGAAGGAGTTGAACGCGCTGTAGCCTTCGCGGTCGCCCTTGGTGTAATCAAGCGTGCCGCCCAAGCCTTCGATCTTGACCTTATGGGTCGCATCGCGCAGCGCCATGCTGTCGTTGGAACCGGCGATCTTGCTTGCTTCCCACATTGCCATCATGGTATCCCAGCCGCGGTATGCGGATTCATGGGTCGGCGTCTTGCCATAAGCCGCATTGTATTTTTCAAGCATGCTCTTCATGTAAGGAATGGTGCATTCTTCAACGGTCTTATAGGGAACGTAGGGGTATACATAGATGATATAGTTAGAGTTTTCAATGCCCGCGACCTGCTGATAAGCGGGAGAGAAGCATTCTTTGCAGGCCAGCATGCCCTTATAGCCCATGTTGCGCAATTGCTTGACAAAGGGGCCGAAGGTATCGCCGATGAGGGACATGAAGATGATGTCGGGATCCGTCGCAAGAATCTGGGTGATCTGGCCGCTGAAGTCGGTATCGGCGGTATCGCATTCCTGACGCGTCGTCACAGGCAGGCCCTTTTCCTTGCAGGCTTCTTCAAAAGCGGTCGCGGTGGATTTGCCGGTATCGTCGGTGCCGCTGATGATCGCAACATTCTTGAAGCCCATATCCATGATCATGTCAACATCAAGCGGCGCGATGCGGTTGTTGTTGGCGCTGGCGCGGAAGGTCCAGATCATGCTCTCATCCTTCATCCAAGTGGCGGAGGTGCCCAAACCGAAATTGTAGATTTCAGCCTGGTTGAGGTACGGGATGCAGGCGGAAACTTCGTTGGAGTTTACGGACCCTACCACGGCATCGGCCGATTTGTTTTCAATCACCTTCTGGACGATCTTTACGGCTTCTTCCGTGCTGCCGGTGCTGTCATAGTGATCGATGACAACGGTTGAGCCGTTAAACCCGCCGTTTTCATTGATGTACTTGACGGCAAGGTCAATGCCGTTCTTGGCGTTGTTGCCGGCTTCCGCGTTGTTGCCGGAAAGCTGCAGATACGTGCTGATGCGGAATACGTTACCATCCGCAGGGGCGGCTGCGGGCGCTTCGCTTGCGGGGGCTTGGCTTGCGGGAGCATTTGCCGCCGGAGCGGGGGTGGCGGAGGGTGCCGCGCAGGCAGCAACGCTAAAGAGTAACGCCAGGGCAAGAAGGATCGCTGAGAGTTTTTTCAACATAATTGGGGTCCCCTTTCTTCTTGTCTTTTAACAAGCCTTGCTCGTATGGTTTCACTTGAGATAAGCAACTGGTCCGTCCTCTACGAATTGGTGAGAATAATTTTGATTACCCTTCCATCCTTGTTGTTTTTGAGCAACTCGAACGCTTCCACCCCCTCACTCATGTCCATATAATGCGTCATAAGCGGTCCGACATCGATTGCCTTTTCCGAGAGCAGCTTTACGCACGAAACAAAGTCTTCCAGCGAATAGATGTAATTTCCCTTGATCGACAGCTCCCTGGTCACCACGTTCTGCATGCTGATGGAAACCATCTTTGCCGCGTTGCCGATCCAGACGGCACAGCCCGAGAGCTTCAATGCATTAAGAGAAGCCTCCGCGGTAGGCGCAATCCCCACAGCCTCAATGGAAAGATCGCACATAGCGCCGCCGGTAAGTGCCGCGATATTCTGTTCAAAATCGCCGTTCAAGGGATTTACAACCGCATCCGCTCCCATATGGAGCGCCAGCTGCAGCCGGAAGTCCGCTGCGTCGCTTACGATGACGCGCTTTGCGCCGCGGTACTTGAGCCAGAGCAGCGCCATCAGACCGATGGTGCCGGCCCCCACAACAAGAATGTTTTGCGCGTTTTTGATCTGCTCTTCGGAAAATTTAAATACGCCATTGTAGGATACCGCTGCGGGCTCGGCAAGGGATGCAACGTCCGCGCCCACGCCTTGGTAGGGAATCAGGTACTGCTCCTTTACGCACACGAATTCCGTCATTGCACCGTTATAATCCATAACCCCCAGGAAATTGGCATTGGGGCAAAGATTCACGTTTCCTGATTTGCAGGTGTCGCATTCCCCGCAAAAGAACTTGGGAAACACCGCCACCTTGCAGCCGGCAGGGTATGCGCCGCCTGTGGGCGCTTTTTCCACCGTTCCCGCGCACTCATGTCCCATGATCATGGGTGCAATCCGGCGTCCGGTCTTGCCTAAATACCCTTCCACATCCGACCCGCATACGCCGCAGGCGTCGATCCGGATCAGATATTCGTCTGCCTGGGGTACTGGAACCGGAATATCGCGGAGTTCCATATGGTAATCGCCAACATAATATACCGCTTTCAACGAGAATTCCCCCGATCTGTTTGTTGAAACGAAGCGCCGGTGTTACCTGCGCACATCGGCCTTGGAAAGATACTCATAGTAGCGCACCAGCGAGCTATGGTCTTCTCCCTCATAGCCGGAAGCCTTCAGCCACTGCATCATTTCCATGACAGCGGCAGTCAGCGGCAGGGGTGCGCCCACGTCATGCCCGGTATCAAGGGCGTTCGTGAGATCCTTGATGTGGAGATTGATGCGGAACCCCGGCTTAAAGTTGCCGTCCATCATCATGGGCGCTTTTGCGTCCATGACGGTGCTCCCCGCAAGGCCGCCGCGGATTGCTTTGTAAATCGCCTCGGGCTCTACGCCGGCTTTTTTACCAAGCACCAGCGCCTCGCCCACCGCCGCGATATTTGCGGCTACGATGATCTGGTTCGCGAGCTTTGTGGTGTTGCCCGCGCCGATGCCGCCGCACAGTGTCACGGACGCACCCATGACCGCGAGGATATCCTTCACCTGCTCAAAAAGATCCTGCCTGCCGCCGACCATGATGGCAAGCGTGCCGTCGATGGCCTTGGGTTCTCCGCCGGATACGGGTGCATCGAGCATGAAGCAGCCCTTCTTTTCCACTTCGGCGCAGATTTCCTGGGAGGCAATGGGGTTGATGGAGCTCATGTCCACCAGAATCGTGCCGGGCTTTGCGCCGTCAAGCACGCCGTTTTCGCCAAGCACCGCTGTTTTGACATGCGGGGAATTGGGCAGCATGGTAATGACAATCTCGCTGTCCTTCGCCACATCCGCATTGTTCTCTCCACGCTTTGCGCCAAGAGCAACAACCTCATCCACCGCCGCTGTCATAATGTCGTATACCTTTAACTCATACCCTGCTTTGATCAGGTTTTTGGCCATGGGCTTTCCCATAATGCCCAATCCGATAAATCCAACTCGCATACCTGTCGTCTCCTCCTGTCGTCACGGTTTGTTTGCGCGCCATCCTGGCGGATGTAATCTTCAATTGCGTCCTTATTCCGTTCCAGATGCACCCGCATCGCGTCGTATGCGCCTCTTGCATCCCTGTTTCCGATAGCTCGGGCAATATCTTCGTGGTGCGTGATCACATCATGGAGAATCCTGTCTCCGAGCACCGTTGTAAAGAGCCGTATTCCCTGAACAATTTCGGGAAAAATCACATTAAGAATGTCGTTGCCTATACTTTCAGCCATCTTGCAGTGAAACGCTACATCCGGTTCCATATGGTTGATGCCTCTTCTGATGCAATCCGCCACCTGCTCCGCCAAACGATGCATTTCCGCCACCTCTTCGTCGCTGGCGCGCAGGGCGCTTAGCGCGGCAATCCTTGGCTCCATCATAAAGCGCAGCTCCCATAAGTCCATCAGCACCATGTGCCTGTCATACTTGAATTGCAGCCCCAGAGGGTCTTCCGGCACGCCCGGAAAATTTGCAATATAGGTTCCGCTTCCCTGCCGGATGACCACAATCCCTCTGGAATGGAGTGAGCGCATGGCCTCCCGGATGGTGCTGCGGCTGACATTCAACTGTTCCATCAGCTTTTTTTCGTTCGGGAGCCGGTCGCCCCTCTGCATCCGGTTTTCCTGAATATACCGGGTGATTTCTTCCGCGGCCTTTTCGGAAAGGGGAATATTGTCGGCCTTAACAAGAGACAGTTTCATATCCTTCACTCTTTCAGATGCAGCAGCCGCAATACGCGCTTAATCCTGCAATACTTTTCTGATCTTTTCCGCAATATCCTCCGGCATGAGGTGGTAATATTCCAGCAGCAGCGCGTAATTCTCCGCCGAACGCCCAAAGGAATCGTTGATGCCGACCATACGGATAGGAAGCCTGCCGGAGGAGAGCGCTTCGCATACCGCGGATCCCAGGCCGCCGTGGATGTTATGCTCTTCCGCCGTAACAATGCCCTTTACCCCTTCGCAATAGCGCCAGAGCGCTTCCGTATCGATAGGCTTGATGGTGCTTACATTGACCACCCGCACCGAAACGCCTTCCGCTTCGAGCAGCTCCGCCGCCTTCACCGCCTGGGAGACCATCACGCCGGAAGCGAATACTACTACATCGTTGCCGTCGCGGACCTGGTTCATTTTACCGATATGGTACTCCTCGCTGGGATTGGTATAGACCGGCAGGTCGTTGCGGTTGATGCGAATATAGCAGGGGCCCTTCGCTTCGCACATTGCTTTCATCATCTGGGCGGTCTCCACGGCATCAACCGGGGAAAGCACCGTCATATGCGGCAAAACGCGCATCAGAGCAATGTCGTCTACGGACTGGTGCGTCTTCCCATCGCCAAAATCGGAAAGACCCGCGGAGGAGCCGCACACTTTCACGTTGAGGTTCGGAATGCAGATGGAGGAACGAATCTGGTCATACGCGCGCCCCGAGGTGAACACGGCGAATGAATTGATAAAGGCCGTCTTTCCGGTCAGCGCGAGCCCCGCCGCGACGGACGCCATGTTCTGCTCCGCAATGCCCATCTGGAAATAGCGTTCCGGATACTTGTCGCCAAACAAATTGGTCATGGTGGATTTTCCAAGATCCGCTTCGAGCACAACAATGTTCGGATCGGAAGCGCCAAGCTCCACCAGGGACTCGCCGTAAGCTGTTCTGCAATTCTTCATCTCCATGGTCAAACCTCCATTCTCATCCGCTCAATCGCGGCAAGCGCCTCTTGATATTCCTCAGGGGTCATCGAGGCGTTATGATACTTTGCAAGGCCTTCTGCAAAGCAGAACCCCTTGCCTTTTACGGTCTGCGCCAGTATCACGGTAGGACGTCCCTTCGTCTCTGCCGCTTCGTCAAGCGCTTCGAGTATCTGCGCCGCATCGTGGCCGTCGATCTCGATCGCATGCCAGCCAAACGCC
>JAEYLA010000266.1 GCA_023461495.1 Bacillota bacterium
TGCTTTTGCATATCATTCCTCAATCTGCGTATTCGTCCATGTAATCATCCTCGTCATCCGCTGTTGCAAGCACACGGGCTTTTAAGCGGATGGGCGCAAATGGAGCGGGCTGCCTCAGATCAATTTCTCCCCTGCTGATCATTTCCAAGAGTGCCATGAATGTGGCGATAATCTCCGTGCGCACAGGGTGTTCTTCAAACAATTCTTCAAAGGAAAGCTCTTCATGCTGTGTCAATAACCGGCGGATTTTTATAATCTGCGTACGGATGGTAAACGTGTCCTGATGCACCTGATGTAACGGATTGACGGTAGGTTCTTCCCGCTGTGTATGGAGCAGCGTAAAAAAGGACTGGTAGAGCTGTTGCATGGTAGCGCCCGAAAGCGTGATTTCAACCGGTGGCAGCGGAACATCCTCCGGCAAACGCGCGTAGACGCCCTGCATGGCTTCCTGCAGCCGCACAAGCTCTTCTCCCGCAAGCTTGAATGCCTTGTATTCCCGCAATTGGCGGATCAAGAGTTCTTCGGGGTCTTCTTCTTCTATTGTCTCTTTTGGCGGGCGCGGCAGCAGCTGGCGGGATTTGATGTACAATAAAGTAGCCGCCATCGAGAGAAACTCGCTGGCGGTGTCCATATCCACCCCGTCCAGCTCCGCCATATAGGCAAGGTACTGGTTGGTAATTTCGGATATAAAGATATCTTTGATGTCCACCTCTGCGCTCTCAATCAAATGGAGAAGCAGGTCAAGCGGGCCGTCAAACTGATTGATATGTACGTGATATGGCAAAAGAATCCATCCCTACATGTATTGATAAAGGTACATCATTCCCGGAAATTGGAATATGGTTCCGAACAGCCACTGCAGCCCAAACATCATATAAGATATCAAGGCGCTTAATATCCCGGAAAGAATGCCTGTGAGCAGCAGCGCAAGCAGTATCATGTTGCCGTAGCGGTGCAGAAAGAGAAAGGGTCTCGGCCCGACATGGCGAATCAACAGGTTTTCGAGCACATGGGAACCGTCAAGAGGCGGGATGGGAACAAGATTGAATACCATCAGGCCAAGGTTGATGACCAGGAAATAGTACAAAATGTTTGCAATGGCGGAATTGGTGGCGCCCACCAGGCCAAAAAGGTGAATAGCGAACATGCTCACAATAGCAAGGCACAGATTTACCGTAACGCCCGCAAGGGAAACAATGGTATCATCCCGGCGCGGCTTTGAAAAATTGCGTGGGTTGATCGGCACCGGCTTTGCCCAGCCAAACCGGACAAACAGCAGCATCAGCAAGCCGATCGGGTCGATATGCCGCATGGGATTTATCGTCATCCGCCCAAGATTTCTTGCTGTAGGATCGCCCAGCTTATAGGCGGCGTAGGCATGCCCCCACTCATGAAAAGAGAGCGAAATCAGGATCGCCGGAAGGCTGTACAGCGCCTGTAATAAAAACCCTTGCGGGTTATTAAGCAAACCACCAAAGATGTTCAATGTTTTTTTCCTCCGTAACATTGCGCCGTCATAGGACGCGCAATGGCTTGTCCCCATTATACGTGAAAGCGAAAGTCGATGCAACAAAGTCCCAATAGGGCCGCGGTTGCGTCACGAAAACTTCACTTCCGGGCCTATGTTCCAATAAACATACAAACAGCGCAAAAAAAGGCGGATATCCCGCCTTTTCATATGATATCTGTGAAACTATAAGCGCATGAAGCTCAGCAGCAGATCACGTATTATTTCACGAAAGAATGCTTTCTCCACATCCATTTGAGCGACCAGTTCCACCTTGCCCTTCTCCGCACCGTCCGCCGTCCGGTAAGAGACCGTTCCCACCACTGCGCCGGTATCCAGCGGCGCCTGGAGCTGTTCCGGAATTTGCTCTACGGCAACAAGCGCAGGCTCCGCCTTATCTAAAAGAAGCACAACGGTGTCTTTTGCAACCAGGTTCACTTCCCGCCGTTTACCGCCCTGCACACGGATGCCCTCGGCAATGACTTCCCCTTTTTCCGCAAGTTTTTGCGCCTTCTTGGTTGCAAACGCCTGGTCAAGCATGCTTCCCGCCACAGCAAAACGCGTGCTGGAGTTTTTGCAGCCAAGTACCACAGCGATCAGCTGCGTATCGCCTCTTGTTACGGAGAACACGCCGCAATACCCATCTGCGGCGGCAGAGCCCGTCGCAACGCCGGTGCAGCCCGCATAGCTGCGGAGCATGCGGTTGGCGTTTACAAGCTCGGTTTCCCGCCCGTCCGAATGTGAGAAATTTTCGAGCGTCAGCTTGCTGTGCGCGGTAAACGTTGGACTTTTCATAAGAGCCGCGCCAATCACCGCCAGCGCGCGCGGCGTAAACTGCGTTCCCGCGCCCGTTGCATTCTCCACCGCAACGGACAGGCCAAGCTCTGCCAACCGGGCGTTAATGGCTTCCACAAAGCCGGATTCCGCGCCGGACAGCGCCTCTCCCAGCGCCGTGATGGCGTCTCCCGCACAGATCATAACGGCAGCCTTCATCAATGGCTCTGCTGAAATGACCTCCCCGCCTTCAATAAAGGCAGTGGGGCCGCCGACGTCCGCCGCTTTCTCGCTCACCGCAATTTCAGATTGCAGGTTTAACTTTCCCTGATCAACGGCTTCGCACAATACAAGTACGGCAGGCAGTTTGGCAAGCCCTGCGACGGAACGCGCCGTATCCGCGTCCTGTTCCGCCAGTACCTGCTGTGTTGTGGCCTCCACCAAAAGCGCGCCCGCAGCGTCTTCCATGGATCCTTCAAGCGCCGCATAGGCTGTTTGAAAAGGTATGCAAAGCCCGCATAGCAGCAACAGCGCAATCAAAGCCCGCAAGCCTTTTTTGGTATGGTATGTGAACTCCGGAGTAAACAGTGCCTGAACCCGCATGGCCATCCCCCTCTCCATATGATAATACATATGCCCGTAAGGAATAGGCCATGCGCGAGCAAAGCTTTTGTTTTACAGGTTTTTGCACATATCCCGTGTGTTTATGTATTTATTCTCTGACGCCGTTCTCCTTGCGCATTTTCTTGATCCTCAAATGTAAGGGGCGGGAGTATGCAAACAGTATTGCCGCAATCATCAGGTTTGCGAAAACGACAACCACATTAAGTGTTGATATTCCGTTTGGACGGTTGAGTATCTGTTCCAATACAGCCAACAGATTGATCGTCCCCGTAATAAAATTTATCACGTAAAGCACGCGACAAAGGAGAAAAATCCGTTCATAGTGCTTGATGTTTGACGGAATGTCAGAATACAGCACAAACGGCACGCTATCCGCTTGTTTACGAAAGTATACCCACCGGAAGTACGTTGCGACACACTCAATGCCCATATCCCTTAAAAAGCCAATGTAAGACTGGCTCTCCGCATTGTGCAGGCTGTTGGGCAGTAATTCGATCTTATACTGATACCCCCCTGCCACTCCCGCTTGAAACGTATAATACCCCAAGCCGACGCTCTGCAGCTGCCAGCCTTTGCCGGACATTTCATTGAGCCATTGTTCCTCCTGCTCAAACTGCGCAACGGTAAAAAACTTAAATACAATCATGACTGCTCCCCCAATTGTTTCTGCGCATTGTCAAGTAATTCCTTCAAACGTTTCGTTTCCTGTACGATAGCCAGATACCCTTCCGGCGTTAATGCGTATTCTTTTTTGCGCAGCCCTTCTTCTCCTGGATGCGGCCTGATCCAACCCTTTTCCAAAAGCGTGCTGATTGCGCCATACAGCGTCCCTGCCGCAAGATTCACGCGTCCATTGCTCAGCTTCATAACATTCTGCATGATCCCATATCCATGCATCGGTTCTATCAACGAAAGCAGAATATAAAAAACAGCTTCCGTCAGCGCAACATTTTCCTGCATATGCCCCCATGCTCGTTCGGCGTTATATCGGTCTGCGATATAATTATTATATCGGCATACGATACAATCTGTCAACCTCCCGGCAATAAAAAAGCCGCCGGGTAACCGGCGGCAAAAATAAGCGTTCCTATTCAACTTTTCAACCGGGGTTCGAGCAATGCCTTGGTATCGGCAATATGCTTATACAATATCTCGCAGGCGCGTTCCGTATCGCGAGCGCGGCAGGCGTCCAACAGCTCGAGATGCTGTGTCTTAGAAATGGTATAGTACGCGGGATCGCTGTAATATACCCGGATATACCGGTCGATATTGGCATGCATCTGCTCGATCAGGCGGAACAGCATCTGGTTCTGGACGGGTTCATACAACGTAAAGTGAAAGCAGGAGTTGAGCTCTTCCAGCCGGTTGGGCTCCGTTTCTTCAAACGTTTCGTCTATAATTGCCTGCGCCGTATCCAGGGTCTCCTTCGCCATAATCGGAATGGCCACGCGCAAGGCGCCGACTTCCAGAAGCGCGCGCACATCCATGATATCCTCCATCTCTTCCAAGGAGAGCTTTGTCACCACAGCGCCCCGGTTCGGATAGATACGCACCAGCCCCTGCGCTTCGAGCTGACGGAAGGCTTCACGTACGGGAATATGGCTGACATTGAGCGAGGCGGAAATCTCATCCTGCCGTAACGGCATGCCGCCCGGGAGTATCCCCCGCACAATTGCCGCACGCAATACCTGAAAGACCCAATCCCGCGCTGCCATGGAACGCGGCTGCATCTCGCTGGCAATCTGGCCCAAATTTAATGTGACATGATCTTTCATCCGTTTTACATGCCAAAAGCGAGGCATGCATCCCCCTTTATTTGACGATCATTGAT